>JAASSM010000438.1 GCA_021767885.1 bacterium
CGAGCACATGCGCCAGGCCGGGGACGACCCCTTCCGCGACTTCATGGTGCGCGACGCGGTGCTGCGCCTGCGCCAGGGCATCGGCCGGCTGCTGCGCCGGCCGCAGGACCGGGGCGTGGTCCTGCTCCTGGACAACCGTTTGATCAGCCGCGGCTACGGCACTACGTTTCTGGCGGCCCTGCCGGCACCGGTGCGCTGGCTGCCGGGCCGGGCCGGCCTGGCCGACGCTGCCCGGACCTTCCTCGAGAGCACCTGAGACCGTCCCCGAGAGGTCGTGCCACCATGGACCACACCGTCTTCGCGGTGGGCGAGGACCGCCTCGACCTGACCGCCTTCATGGACCTCTGCGCCGGACGCCGCGGCGCCGCCCTCGCCCCGGCTGCGCGCGAGCGCGTGGCGGCCTGTCTGGCCTTCCGCCGCGAGCTGGAGCAGGGCCGCGAGAAGATCTACGGGGTGAACACCGGGTTCGGCAAGCTGGCCGACACCGTGATCCCCGCCGCCCAGCTGGCCGATCTGCAGCGCAACCTGGTCCGCAGCCACGCCGTGGGCTGGGGGGCCCCGCTATCGCGAGAGGAGGCCCGTGGCATGGTCCTGCTGCGGGCGCTGAGCCTGGCGGGCGGATCCTCCGGCGTGCGGCCCGAGGTCGTCGACCAGCTGCTCTGGCTGCTGGAGGCCGACGTGACGCCGTGGATCCCCTCCCGCGGGTCGGTGGGTGCGAGTGGCGACCTGGCGCCCCTGGCGCACCTGGCCCTGGTGCTCATGGGCGAGGGGTGGGTGCTCGGTCCCGGGGGCGGGCGGCAGGCGGCCGGCGCGGCGCTCCAGGAGGCCGGACGCGCGCCCCTGACCCTGGAGGCCAAGGAGGGCCTGGCCCTCATCAACGGCACGCAGCTGATGACCAGCCTCGGTCTGCACGCGGTGGCCCGCGCCCATGGCCTGGTGCGCCATGCCCTGGTGGCCGCGGCACTCACCGTCGAGGCCCTCGAGGGCAGCATGCGGCCCTTCGGCGCCGCCTACCACGCGCTGCGGCCCCATCGCGAGATCCAGGACGCCGCCGCCGTGCTCGACGGCCTGCTGCGCGGCAGCGAGGTCATGGCCCACCACCGCGATTGCGGTCGGGTCCAGGATCCCTACTCCGTACGCTGCTGCCCGCAGGTGGTGGGCGCCAGCCTGGGCCAGGTGCGGCGGGCGGAGGAGCTCTTGCTGCGCGAGGCGGGCTCGGTGACCGACAACCCCGTGCTGATGCCCGGGCTGGGCGAGGTGATCACCGGTGGCCACTTCCACGGCCAGCCACTGGCCCTGCAGCTGGACGCGCTGTACGCGGCCTGCGCGGAGATCGCCAGCGTCGCCGAGCGGCGCCAGGACCTGCTGCTGTCGGGCAACGGTGGCCGCCTGCCCCGGTTCCTGGCCGCCGATCCGGGGCTGGAGTCGGGGCTGATGATCGCCCAGTACCTGGCCGCCGGCCTCGTGGTGGAGACGCGCAGCAAGGCCTTCCCCGCCGCGGTGGATTCCATTCCCACCAGCTGCGGCCAGGAGGATCACGTGAGCATGGGCAGCGTCTCGGCGGTGAAGCTGGCGCCCTGCCTCGACCGCTGCGAGGCTGTGGTGGCGCTGGAGTACCTCACCGCCGGCCGGGCCCTCGAGTTCATCACGCGCGAGGACGCGGCGCGCCGGCTGGGGCGCCCCGTGCTGCGGCCGGCCGCCCCGCTGGCCGGGGTGCTCGCGCGGCTACGGGAGCAGGTGGACCTGACGCCGGGCGACCGGCCCCTGACCGACGACCTCGCCCGCGTCTGCGAGCTGATGCGCGGCGGCGAGCTGCTGGCCGGGCTGGACCCGCAGCTGGCGCCGCTGGAAGGGAGCGCGACCCATGCCTGAGGGGTTCTACGCCGAGCCGCTGCCCGCGGCGGCGGATCTGGATCTGCTGGTGGTGAACATCGGCCAGCTCTGCACCGTCCACCATCCGGACCTGGACGCACCCGGCCGGGGCCCCCGCCGGGGTGCGGGCCTGGCAGAGATCGGGGAGATCGCCGGCGCCACGCTCGCCGTCCGTGACGGGCTGGTGGTGGCGGCCGGCCCGGCCGACGAGGTGCGCCATCTCCTGCTCGCCGGACGGGATGCTCCTGCCGGTGTCACGGTGGTGGACGCCGGGGGCGCGGCGGTGATCCCGGGCTTCGTGGATCCTCATACGCACGCGGTGTTCGGCCGCACCCGTCAGGACGAATACGAGCGCCGCGCCCGCGGCGAGAGCTACCTGGAGATCGCCGCGGCCGGCGGCGGCATCCGGGCGTCGGTGCGGGACCTGCGTTCGCGTAGCGAGGACGAGCTGGTGGCGCTCTCGGTCCCGCGGCTGGAGCGGCTGCGGGCCCGCGGGACCACCACCGTGGAGATCAAGAGCGGCTACGGGCTCTCCCTCGCGGACGAGGCGAAGACCCTGCGCGCGGCCCGTCGGGCCGTGGACCTGGTGGGGCTCGACGCCGTGCTCACCTGCCTGGCCGCGCACGAGGTGCCGGACGAGTACCGCGACCGCCGCGCGGACTACGTGACCCTGGTTCGCGACGAGATCCTGCCGCGCATCGTGGAGGAGGGCCTGGCCGAGCGCTGCGACGTGTTCTGCGAGCCGTCGGTCTTCGGCCTGGAGGAGACCGAGGCCATCGTCCAGCGGGCCCAGGAGCTGGGCCTGCGTGTGGCCCTGCACGCCGACGAGCTCGAGCCCATGGGCGGGGCGGCCCTCGCCGCGCGCCTGGGCGCCGACTCGGCCGACCACCTGATCCGCATCGACGAGGCGGGCATCGCCGCCCTGGCGGACTCCGATACGGTGGCCACGCTGCTGCCGGGCACGGTGTTCACCCTGGGCCTGCGCGACTACGCGCCGGCGCGCCGGATGATCGCCGCGGGCTGCGCGGTGGCGGTGGCCACGGACTTCAATCCCGGCAGCTGCCCCATCGAGAGCATGCCGCTGATCCTGTCCATCGCCTGCAGCCAGATGAAGCTGGCACCGGCCGAGGCGCTCACCGCGGCCACGCTGAACTCCGCCTGGGCGCTGGGCCGGGCCCATCGCGTGGGGTCGCTGGCTCCGGGCAAGCAGTCGGACTTCCTGATCCTCCACGGGAACGACCACCGTCTGCTGCCGTACCATGGCGGCGTGGA
>JAASSM010000439.1 GCA_021767885.1 bacterium
ATGGGGCCGTTCATCCCGCACCCGGACACGCCCCTCGCCGACGCCCTGGGCGACTTCGACGCCGTCCGCACGCGCCAGCTGGAGCTGGGCCTGAAGATGATCGCCTGCGTGCGCCTGGTCCTGCGCGACGTGAACATCGCCGCCACCACCGCCCTGCAGGCCCTGGCGCCCGACGGCCGCGAGCGGGGCCTGCTGGCCGGGGCCAACGTCCTGATGCCCAACCTGACGGACGTCCGCTTCCGCCGCGGCTACCAGCTCTACCGGGACAAGCCGGGCCTGGACGAGGGGTCGCAGGAGAGCACCCGGGCCCTGGAGCGCTCGGTGGCCGCGGTGGGCGAGCGCATCGGCTACCACCAGCTGGGCACCAGCCCGCACTACCTGCGGCGCACCGCGGACGCACCGCCGCCGCCTCCCGACGCGCCGCTGCCGGCCCCCGACGGCGACCCCGACCGCCCGTGAAAATCCTGCGAGATCGCCTCGCCGGACTTGCACCCGGAGCATCCCGCACTTAGATTCCCGCGCGCCTCACGCACCGCGAGCGCCCCGGCACCGAGGTTGGCCCCGGCCAACCTCGTCTGCGTGCAGCGGCGGTGCTGCAGCCCAACCGCCCGCCATGGCGCGGGCCAGACCAGGGACCGACCACCATGACCCTCGACCTGAGCAAGGTCCGGAACATCGGCATCAGCGCCCACATCGACTCGGGCAAGACCACGCTGACCGAGCGGATCCTGTACTACACCGGCCGCATCCGCGCCATCCACGAGGTCCGCGGCAAGGACGGCGTGGGGGCCACCATGGACTCCATGGACCTCGAGCGCGAGCGCGGCATCACCATCCAGTCGGCGGCCACGCACGCGGTCTGGAAGGACCACACCATCAACCTCATCGACACCCCCGGCCACGTGGACTTCACCATCGAGGTGGAGCGCGCGCTGCGGGTGCTCGACGGGGCCATCCTGGTGCTGTGCTCGGTGGCGGGCGTGCAGTCGCAGTCCATCACGGTGGATCGTCAGATGAAGCGGTACAACGTGCCGCGCCTGGCCTTCGTCAACAAGTGCGACCGCTCCGGCGCCAACCCCATGCGGGTGACCGACCAGCTGCGCGAGAAGCTCGGCCACAACGCCGTGATGATGCAGCTGCCGCTGGGCCTGGAGGCCGCCCACGAGGGCGTCATCGACCTGATCGAGATGAAGGCCGCCCGCTTCGAGGGCGCCAGCGGCGAGAAGGTGGTCTGGGGCGAGATCCCCGACAACCTGCGCATCGAGGCCGAGGCCCGGCGCGAGGTGATGCTCGACGCGGTCAGCATGTTCAGCGACCAGCTCACCGAGGCCATCCTCGAGGAGAGCGTCACGCCCGAACTGGTCCACGACGCGGTCCGCCGCGGCGTCCTGGCCAACGAGCTGACTCCCGTCTTCCTGGGCAGCGCCTACAAGAACCGCGGCGTCCAGCTGCTGCTCGACGCGGTGATCCGCTACCTGCCCGATCCCACCGAGGTGCAGAACGAGGCGGTGGAGATCCTGCGCGGCGGCGACGAGCGCTCCTTCGTCCTGAGCAACGACGCCGACGACGACCTGGTCGCCCACGCCTTCAAGCTCGAGGACGGCCCCTACGGCCAGCTCACCTACGTGCGCCTCTACCAGGGCGTCCTGCGCAAGGGCAGCGACATCGTCAACGTGCGCACCGGCAAGAAGGTCAAGGTGGGCCGGCTCGGCCGCATGCACGCCGATCAGATGGAGGACATCGAGACCGCCACCGCCGGCGACATCGTCGCCCTCTTCGGCATCGACTGCGCCAGCGGCGACACCTTCACCAGCGGCCCGCAGATCAGCCTGACCAGCATGCACGTCCCCGAGCCGGTGGTCTCGCTGGCCATCCTGCCCGGCGACGCCAAGAGCCAGGCCAAGGTCTCCAAGGCGCTGCACCGGTTCACCCGCGAGGACCCCACCTTCCGCACGGCCGTGGACCCGGAGACCGGTGACACGCTGATCCGCGGCATGGGCGAGCTGCACCTCGACGTCTACGTCGAGCGCATGCGGCGGGAGTTCGGCGCCGCGGTGACCACCGGCGCGCCCAAGGTGGCCTACCGCGAGACCATCACCCAGCCGGCGGCCTTCAACTACGTGCACCGCAAGCAGACCGGCGGCTCGGGCCAGTACGCCAAGGTGATCGGCCGCGTCGAGCCCAGCGACGACGGCCAGTTCCACTTCGAGAGCGCGGTGGTGGGCGGCAACATCCCCACCGAGTACATCGGCGCCTGCGAGAAGGGCTTCCAGAGCTGCATGGAGGCGGGCGCCTACATCGGCGCGCCCGTGCAGGGCCTGAAGGTCACCCTCGAGGACGGCGACAGCCACGCCGTGGACTCCTCGGACATGGCCTTCCAGACCGCCTGCCGCATGGCCTTCCGCGAGGTCTACGGCCAGGCCAAGCCGGTGGCCCTCGAGCCGCTCATGCTGGTCTCGGTGGAGGGGCCGGGCGAGATGCAGGGCGAGGTGCTCAAGACCCTGATGCAGCGTCGCGGCATCATCGTCGGCACCACCGAGGACGACGGCTTCGTGCGCATCGACGCCCACGTGCCGCTGGGCGAGATGTTCGGCTACGCCAACGTCCTGCGCTCGGCCACCGCGGGCAAGGCGGAGTTCACCATGGAGTTCGCGCGCTACGCGCCGGCCCCGGCGGAGACCGCCGAGGAGCTGCGCAAGACTTACCTGGAAAAGCGCGCCGAGGGCAAGTAGAGTCGGCATCCCGGCACAGGAGCGTCACCATGACCATGAACGTCTTCGAGAAGAGTCCCGTGCGCGTGCTCGAGAAGGCCCTCGGCGGCGGCCTCGGCCGCGGCAACTTCGGGGTGGTCCTCGCGCGCACCGGCGTGGGCAAGACCGGTTTCCTCATCGGCCTGGCCCTGGACAAGCTGCTGCAGGGGCGCAAGGTGCTGCACATCTCCACGCGCGAGACCGTGGAGCACGTGCGCGCCTACTATGACCAGCTCCTGCAGGCCCTGGCCGAGCAGCTCCACCTGGACAACATGCTCGAGCGGCGGCTCGAGGTGGAGCGGGGCCGCCACATCCTGGTCTACAACCCCGAGACCTTCACCCTGGACAAGCTGCGCCAGTCCGTGGCCTTCCTGCGCGACGGCGCGGGC
>JAASSM010000440.1 GCA_021767885.1 bacterium
AGATGCCGATGACCCGTCATGACGACCTCGTTCCTCGCGCACGCGGCGCGCACCGGTCCGTCGCGGTGGCCTCCCTCCATGATCCGGAAATCCGGCCGGCGGGGCAACCCCGCCGGGGCTGCGCGGCGCGGCACGTCGCCGCGGCTGGCCACCGTCACCACTTTCGCGGCCGACGGCCCCGCGCGTCCCGTCACGCCTCCAGGCGCCGCGCCTGCCAGTACCGCTCCACCGGATGGATCCCGTGCAGGCGGCGGACCTCGGGCGGCAGGTCCCGGGCCCGGACGCAGGTGATGCGCCAGCCGGGGCGCGCGAGGAGGGCATCGACGTCGTCCCCGAAGCGCCAGGCGTGGGCATCGAAATCGTGGGGATCGAGGGGGATGCGCCGGCTCGTGTCGAGACCCTCCTGCAGGGCGACCTGGATCCAGGCGACCCCGCCGGGCCGCAGGATCCGCACCAGCTCATCCACCGCCGGCGCAAGATCGGGGATGTGCTCCAGGACGTGGCTGCAGACCACCCAGTCGAAGGCGCCGTCGGCGATGCCAGCCCGTACGAGGTCCATCACCATCTCCGGGGCGCAGCGCGGATCGCGGCGGTCGTAGTCCGAGCGGAAGCACCGTCCCAGCCCCTCGTGCGCCAGCAGGTAGGTCATGGCCGGCGACAGCGAGAGGCCGAGGATGCGCCGCGGGATGGCCACCGTGGAGGCGAGCTCGTCGCGCACGCCGAGGACCAGATGGCGGTGCCGATCGAACGATCCGCAGCGAGGGCAGATGCTCGCCGGGATCACCGCATCGGGGGAGATGAACGTGCGGAACCGGCGGCCACGCCAGCCGCAGACCGGACACTCCTGGCGCACCGACGGGCGCAGGCGTTCGCTGGCCCCGAGCAGCTGGTTGACGCCAGCCCCGGTCACCATCCGCGCCGCCTTCACCGGGTGCTTCCAGAAGCACGCCCGCGACCGGGGATTGAGGATGGTGCGTCGCGCATACGTCCAGGCGGACACGGACAGTCCCTTCCGGGTGACGGCGGACCAGGAGGCCCCTCCATTCTGCCCGCCGCGGGGCCCCGGCGCAAGCCCTTGCGCCGCATCACGGCGTGCTGCCGACCGGGCGGCCGGAACGCACCGCAGGGCGCGCTCTCGCCGCAGGACGTCGCGCCTCAGCCCTCCCCGGCGGCCGCGGCGCCCAGCGTCTCGAGGTCGCCGGTCTCGCGGGCTCGGAAGCGTCCATCGGCGAAGGTCACGCGGCAGGCCTCGTGCCGGGGATCGTGCTGGAGGACCAGCAGGTAGTCGTCGGCGGCCGCACGGCTCAGCAGCTGGCGCTTCTCGCTGAGCGTCAGCAGGGGATTGAGGTCGAAACCCGAGATCCACGGCAGGTGGACATGGTCCACGGTGGGGATGAGATCGGCCAGGAAGACGAGGACGCCGGCGCCGGTGTGGAACTCCACGATCTGCATGGCCGGCGTGTGTCCGCTCACCGCGGTCAGCCGCAGCCCGGGCAGGATCTCGGCGTGGTCGTCCACCAGTTCGAGGCGGTCGGTGCCAGCGAGCGGATCGAAGTCCTCGGGCCGGAAGCTGGCCCGGTCGCGCTCGCTGGGATGGTGCGCCCAGTCCCAGTGCTGGCGTTGCACCCACCAGCGGGCCGCCGGGAAGGCCGGGGTCATGCCCTCGAGATCCAGGCAGGCCCCCCCGCAGTGATCGAAGTGCAGGTGGGTGAGGATCACGTCGGTGATGCTGTCGCGGGCGATGCCGGCCTGATCGAGCTCGGTGAGCAGCTGGCCCGCCCGCCGCTCCATGCCGTAGATGTCGCGCTGCTTCGCATCCCAGCGGTCGCCGATGCCGGTGTCCACGAGCACCCGGCGGCCGTGGCCCTCGGCCAGCAGGCAGCGCAACGCCACCGGGATCCGGTTGCGTGCGTCGGCGGGTTGCCGCTTCTCCCACAACGGCTTCGGGACGATGCCGAAGCTCGCCCCTCCGTCGAGGCGGAAGACCCCGTCGCTGAAGACCTTGAACGACCACTCGCCCAGTTGCATCTTGCTCTCCAGGAGACTGTGGCGCGCAGAGCAGACCAGGGATCGCCGACCCGCGGTCTGGCGGCCCCCCGGCCCACGATCTCGTCGCGCGACGCCGCGTCGGGCCGTCACCGCGCCGGGCCGTCGCCGCGTCGAGCTCTCGTCGCGTCCGGCGGTCGGGCCAGAAGCGGCCGGCAGCATGGTCGCCGCCGGCCCACCTCCGATTCTATACGAGGACGCCCACGGGCACAACAGGACGCAGGAGCTGGACGTGACCGCCCCGCCTCCGCCACGGCCGCCCTGGCAGGTGGCGCGATACCAGGGCCGCGAGAAGCGCTTCACCATCCATGCCGAGCTGCCGGATGGCCAGCTCGTGGCCGCCCACACCAACAACACGGGCCGGATGACCGGGTGCGGCGCGCCGGGCGCCCGTTGCTGGCTCGAACCGGCGACCGCACCGCACCGCAAGCTCCGGTGGTCCTTGCGGATCATGGAGGCGCCGGCCCAACCGGGCGATGGGTCGGGTGCCCGGTCGCATGGCGCCGCCATGGAAGCCGGGTCATCGACGGCGCTGGCCGGCCCGCTGATCGATCTGCACGATCCCGCCCCCGCCCCCGGCCACGTGCTGGTGGGGGTGGACACGGCCGCCCCCTCCGGGCTGGTGGCCGCCGCCGTCGCCGGCGGCCTCCTGCCCGCGCTGGCCGGCTGCCGCCTGATCCGCCGCGAGGTGTCGTACCCGGTGGCCATCGGTGGACGCAGCCGGGCGGATCTGCTGCTCGCCGATGCCGATGGTCACGCGGTGTGGGTGGAGATCAAGAACGTCACCTGGGTGGATTCGGGCCTGGCGCTGTTTCCCGACGCGCCGACCGTGCGTGGGCGCAAGCACCTGGCCGACCTCGCCGCCCGCGTGGCTGCCGGTGACCGCGCTGCGCTGGTGTTCTGCGTGCAGCGGCGCGACGCCCACCGCATCGCCGCGGCCGCGGCCGTGGATCCGGACTACGCCCGGGCCCTGGCCACCGCCGCGGCGGCGGGCGTGGAACTGATGGGCCTGACGGTGGCGGTCACGCCGCTTGGCCTCGACCCCGTCGGGCCGCTCCCCGTCGCGGTCGGCTGAACCGCGGCGGCGACAGC
>JAASSM010000441.1 GCA_021767885.1 bacterium
CCCCCGCCCCGCGCTGGCCGCCCTGGTGGACGACGTGCGCGGCGGCGTGCCGCTCGGCACGGTGGCCGCCCGCTTCCACCACGGCGTGGCCGCCATGGTGCAAGACGCCTGCGCGCACGTGCGGCAGGCCCACGGCCCGACCACGGTGGCGCTCAGCGGCGGGGTCTGGCAGAATCTGCTGTTGCTGGAGCTGACGGTGGCGCGGCTCGAGGCCGCGGGCTTCACCGTGCTGGTCCACCGCCGCGTCCCCGCCAGCGACGGCGGCCTGGCGCTGGGCCAGGCCGCGGTGGCCGCCGCCCGCCATCAGGAACCGAGGAGCTGATCTCCATGTGCCTGGGCATCCCCGGACAGATCACCAGCCTGAACACCGACGGCCTCCTGCCCCAGGGCGAGGTGGACTTCGGCGGCACCCGCCGCGAGGTCTGCCTGGCCTACACCCCGGACGCCGGCGTGGGCGACTGGGTGCTGGTGCACGTGGGCTTCGCCATCAGCCAGATGAGCGAGGACGAGGCCCAGCGCACCCTGGCCGACCTGCAGACCCTGGCCGAGACGGGCGAGGCCCACGAGCTGGGCGGCCGCCTGGCCGATGCCGATGCCGACGCCGGCGGCGCCACCATCGGCGATCCGCCACCGCCCCGCCCGGAGGCCGGCTCGTGAGCCGGTTCGACGGCTTCCGCGACCCCGCCCTGGTGCGCGCCCTGCTGGACGACATCCGCGCCGAGGCCACCGAGCCGCTGGTGCTCATGGAGATCTGCGGCGGGCAGACCCACGCCATCGTGCGCAGCGGTCTGGACCAGCTCCTGCCCCGGACCATCGAGCTGGTCCACGGCCCCGGCTGCCCGGTGTGCGTCACGCCGCTGGAGGTCATCGACCGGGCCCTGGCCATCGCCGCGCGCCCGGAGGTGATCTTCACCAGCTTCGGCGACATGCTCCGCGTGCCCGGCAGCCACGAGGACCTCCTCTCCGTGCGCGCCGCCGGCGGCGACGTCCGCGTGGTCTACTCGCCGCTGGACGCCGTCCAGCTCGCACAGCAGCATCCCGACCGCGAGGTGGTCTTCTTCGCCATCGGCTTCGAGACCACCGCGCCGGCCAACGCCATGGCCGTGCTCGCGGCCGAGCAGCTGGGCCTGGAGAACTTCTCCATCCTCGGCTCCCACGCCTGCGTGCCGGGCGCCATGCGCGCCATCCTCGGCTCGCCACGCAACCGGGTGCAGGCCTTCCTGGCCGCCGGCCACGTCTGCGCCGTCATGGGCCTGCAGGAGTACCGCCCCATCGCCGCGGAGTTCGGCGTGCCCATCGTGGCCACGGGCTTCGAGCCGGTGGACCTCGCGCGCGGCATCCTCGCCGCGGTGCGTCAGCGGCGCGCCGGCCGCGCCGAGGTGGAGAACGCCTACGGGCGGGCCGTCCCCGACCAGGGCAACCCCCACGCCCGCCAGGCGCTGGACCGGGTCTTCACCCTGGCCGACCGCAAGTGGCGCGGCATCGGCACCATCCCGCGCAGCGGCCTGGCCATCCGCGAGGCCTACGCCCGGTTCGACGCCAGCGGCCGCTTCGGCGTGGCGGACCTGGACACCGCCGAGCCCGCGGTCTGCATCGCCGGCGAGATCCTCCAGGGCCACGCGCGGCCCCTGGAGTGCCCGGCCTTCGGGACCCGGTGCACGCCCCAGCACCCGCTGGGCGCCACCATGGTCTCCAACGAGGGCGCCTGCGCGGCCTACTACCGCTACCGCCAGCCGCCGGCCACCGCCGGGGAGGTGGGCCCATGAACGACTGCTGCGACCCCCGCGACCCCCGCGACCCGCCGCGACCGCCCCGCCGCGAGGAGCCGTCGGCGAACGGGCCGGCGGACTCGCCGGCGAACGGATCGGCGGACGCTTCGCCCCCCGCTCCGCCCGCGGGCGACCTCGCCGCCGGTCCGGTCTGCCCCGTCCCGCTGGCCCACGACGAACGCATCGTCCTCGGCCACGGCGGCGGCGGCCGCCTGACCGCCGACCTCATCGCCCGCGTCTTCCGCCCCCTGCTCGGCAACGTCCACCTCGAGGCCGCCGAGGACAGCGCCGTCCTGCCGGTCAGCGCCCTGGGCGACGCCACCGACCTGGCCTTCACCACCGACACCCACGTGGTCAAGCCCCTGGAGTTCCCCGGCGGCGACATCGGTCGCCTCGCGGTCTGCGGCACCGTCAACGACCTCGCCGTCATGGGCGCCGACCCGCTGTGGCTGAGCGCGGGCTTCCTGCTGGAGGAGGGCCTGCTCATGGCCGACCTCGCCCGCGTGGTCGCCTCCATGCGCGACGCCGCCGCCGAGGCGCGGGTGATGGTGGTCACCGGCGACACCAAGGTGGTCGAGCGCGGCGCCGTGGACGGCATGGCCATCACCACCGCCGGCATCGGCCGTATCCGGCCCGGTCGCGCCGCCCGGGCGGCGCAGATCCGGCCCGGCGACGCCATCCTGCTCAGCGGCCACCTCGGCGATCACGGCATCGCCGTCCTCGCCGCCCGCGGCGAGCTCGCCTTCCAGACCACCATCGCCTCGGACGCCGCCCCGCTGGGCGACCTCGTGGCCGCCATGGCCGCCACCGGGGCGCCGCTGCACGCCCTGCGCGATCCCACCCGCGGCGGCCTGGCCGCCAGCCTGGCCGAGCTGGCTGCCCAGAGCGGCACCGCACTGATCATCGAGGAGGCCGCCCTGCCCGTGCGCCCGGAGGTGGCCAGCGCCTGCGAGATGCTGGGGTTCGACCCCCTGCACGTGGCCAACGAGGGCAAGCTGGTGGCCTGCGTCCCGGAGGCGGACGCGGACCGGGTCCTGGCCGCCATGCGCGCCACCGCGTACGGAGCGGACGCCTGCCGCATCGGTCGGGTGACCGGCGAGCCGGTCGGCCGCGTCCTGCTGGAGACCACCATCGGAGGCACCAGGATCGTCGACGTCCCAGCCGGCGAGCTGCTGCCCCGGATCTGCTGAGGAGAGAACGGATGAGCCCCAGGCCCCGTGACCACGGTCATGACCATCGGCCGGCCCTGCGCCCGTCCGCCCACGAGGGGGGCGACCGGACCACCGGCGCCGCCGCGGACCATCCCGCCACGCTCGCTCGCGCCGACCGGCGCCGCTTCCTGCGCCTCGGGGGCGCGGCGGCCGCCG
>JAASSM010000442.1 GCA_021767885.1 bacterium
TCCCGTCGTTGGTCATCCCGTTGATGTCGCTCTGCGTCATGCTCGGGTTCGACCAGCTGGTCTGGCTGCCGTGGGCGGTGTAGTTGATGAAGCCGACACCGGTGTTGCAGTCGTCGATGATCTGCCCGGACGCGCTCCCGCTCTCGGGGTAGTAGTACGCGTTGCTGTTGATGTTGTGCGCGGCGTTGAAGTAGTAGTCCTCGCCGTAGCGGATGGTGCCGTTGGCGTGGGTGGGAGCCCAGTAGCTGTCGACGCCGGCGATGAGCGTGACGTTCTCCAGGTAGCTGGGATCGGGCATGCTGTAGGTGTCGTACAGCATGGTCTTGTCGATGATGGCCTGCAGCTGGCTGCTGTTGGTGGCCGACAGGCGGCCGTAGTACATGTCGGGGAACAGGTCGTCGTCCACCGCGCAGTACGGACGGTCGCTGGCGTCGCCGGACAGCATGAACGTCGGGCACTGGGCCACGTCGCCGATGAACAGCACGAAGCTGGGCGCGGGGTCCTCCGGGGTGCCGGCGTTGTACAGGCCGTGCAGGTAGGCCTGGATGCTGGACGTGGTCGAACCCACCTCGGGCGAGCCGATCACGCCGGTGATCATCTCGAAGCCGCGCTCGGTCTTCCAGGCGATGTAGTCCTGGAGCTGGGCCTCGAACTCCGGCGGCGTGATCACGACCATCTTGACCGGGTAGTTGACCAGGTCGGCCTTGCCGGCGAGCTGGAAGCTGCCGTCGATCTTGCCGTAGGCCGGCGCGAAGAACGGGCTGGCGGTGGCGGCGGCCAGGCGGTCGGTCCGGGCCCAGTCCGCGCCCTCGTAGGTGACGGTCACGTCGAAGCTCTCGACGATCTCCAGCTCACCGGTCTGCGGCAGGTACCGCACCGGGGCGAGCTCCAGGCGCGCGAAGTCCACCGCGCGCAGGCGGCCCTGGTACTCCACCGTCGCCAGCTCGCGCTCCACCTTGGCCTGGCGGTAGGCCGCCCGGTCATGGATGAAGGGCACGTCGGCCGGATCCTGGCTCTTGCTCAGGCTCGGCTGGTGCGGGATCACCGGCGCGGTGAGGCCGTAGTCGGCCAGGCGCACGGTGCGCGTCTGCACGTCGGAGACCTGCACGCGGGCGTCGGCGCCGTACGGCAGGGCGATCAGGCGGTTCATCTGGGGCAGCTCGGGGGCGCCCTCGGTCATGGTGGTGTGGAAACCAGGGATGGACAGCCGGGTGAAGGTGCCGCCCTTGGTCTGGATCTCGACGGCCTGGATCTGCCCCACCTCGACGTGGTAGCTCAGGCCCGCCTTGCCCGCGTCCTGCAGGTCGAGGCTCGGCTTGTCACCCTTCAGGGTGATGGTGGCGCCCATGGCGCTCGTCGCGGCGACGAGCACGATCAGGGCGGCCGCGAGCATTCTCAAGCGCATCGTTCGGTCCTTTCGCTGGTCTCCCCCCCGGGGATCTCGGGTCTCGGGGTCAGGGTGCGGCACGTGGCCACGGGAATCGCGCCGTTGATCATATCACAGCGAGACGGGGTCATTGAAGGGCCCATGTCGAAATTTTTGGGGTGATGCGGATTTTTAGGGGATAATTTTGGCAATTGTGGCGGGCGAATTGCTGGATGGAATCTATACCGGACTTATATACTCGTTATTTTTTCCGCAGGTGCACCCTGCCCGCCGACGCGACCACGACGGGGAACGGTGCGCCATCGCACGAAACGATCATCCACCATCCGACTAGGTTTGACGGGGCGAATCCGATAGTGATATAATTTCGAAACAGTACAGCACCCGGGCGCCGCCGGCGCCGCGGGTGTGTTCATGTCCGGCTGCCCGATGGGAGGCTCCATGGCCCCGCTGAAGATCCTGCTCCTGGTGGTGCTGGCCAGCGCCGCGCTGCTGATGTCCGGTTGCGGCAGCGAACCTCCCCAGCCCGGCGAGTTGCTCGTCACCTCCGAGCCGGCGGGCGCGGCCATCCTGATGGACGGCCAGAGCACCGGCGAGGTCACCCCCCACGCCTTCACCGACCTCGAGGGCGGTTCCTACGTGGTGAGCGTCCTGCTCGAGGGGTGGGCCGTGTTCCCCGGCCAGCGCACCGTGCTGGTGCCCTTCGGCGGACGGTCCGTCGCCGACTTCACGCTCTCCCAGCAGGTGGGATCGCTGCGCGTGGAGAGCGAACCCACCGGCGCGGCGATCACCCTGGACGGCGCGGCCACCGGCGAGGTCACGCCCCACACCTTCACCGGCCTGCTGCCCGGCGAGCACACCGTCGCGGTGGCGCTGGCCAACCACGCCAGCCAGCCGGAGAGCCTGACGGTCACCGTGGTGGACGGCGAGGAGGCCAGCGCCAGCTTCTCCCTGGTGCAGCTGAGCGTGCCGCGCACCCTGCTGCTCGAGGGCTTCTCCAACGTCCTGTGCACCGGTTGCCCCGACTTCAACGCGGACGTGGATTTCGTCCGCCACCAGGATGGCTACGGCCCGGACCGGATGCTGTTCGTGAAATGGCCGCCGCCGGTGCCCACCCCCCTGGACCCGTTCTACCAGCAGGCCAGCACGTTGACCAACGCCCGGGTCGGCTACTATGACACCGACGGGGCCATGAGCCTGCCCTCGAGCTATGGCCAGGGCGCGCTGCTCGGAACCCAGGGCTCGCCGCCGCAACCGGCGGCCATCATGAACTGGGTGGATGGCCAGCCCGCCGACGCGGACCTCACGCTGACCGTCGCCACCGCCGAGGACCTGGCGGACGTGACCGACCTCGCCCACGACGCCACCATCACGCTCAACGCCGGCGGCGGCCTCGATCTCGCCGGACACGAGCTGCACGTGGTCCTGGTCTACGAGGAGGTGGAGACCTCCACCGCCTATCAGGGTGTCACCCTCTTCCACAACGTCATGCGCGACCACGTGATCGTCACCGATCTCGGCGTGCTGCCGGTGGGCGAGGACGTGGCCATCCCGGTCACCGTCAACGACCCCGATCCGCAGAACAACCCCCTGACCACCCTGACGCCCCACGGCAAGCAGATCGTCGCCTGGGTCCAGCACGTCGCCAGCAAGGCCGTACTCCAGGCGGGAGCCACCCCGACCAGCCTGACCGCCGCCAGCAGCGCCTCGCCCCCGGCCGGCGCCGCGCCCACCGACCATCCCGGA
>JAASSM010000443.1 GCA_021767885.1 bacterium
CGGCTGAGCGGCCGTCCGTCCGGGCGCCGTCGCCGCGGCCCACGCTCGCCACACCCGACACCCGTCGCAGCCCTGGCCCGCCGCGGCCCGCCCTCGCCACGGCCCCGCTCCGGTGTGCGCCTGCCGCATACGTGTGCCGTTTCGCCACACCCGCCACGGGGCGTTCCGCCCCGCGCCCGGGCATCCCAAACCGCTGCCTGGAAACCTCTTGCGCGGATCGTGCGTCATTGCGTGGACGTGGGCACGGTCGTCGCATCCGGGGAAGCGAGACCCGCAACACCGCCGGCGGCCCGGTCGTCCGACCCGCCGGCCCCGCACCCGCAGAAGGAGCCTGCCATGACCGCCTCCACCGACACCCGCCGCGACGCCGTCCTGCTGGCCGGCGTCCTCGTGATCCTCGCCCTGCTGAGCCTGGCCGCCCCCGCGCGCGCCCTCGAGCAGGAGGCCGGGATCCGCTTCCTGGTGGCCGACCCCACCGGCGACTTCGACCGCGAGGTGGACGACCTCGGCTTCGGCCTCGGCGCCCACTGGGGCGTCCGTCCCGACCCCGCGTTCACCGTGGGCCTGGGCGCCCATTTCGCCATCTACGGCAGCGAGACCACCGAGTACGACCTGCCCCTGGTGGAGGAGTTCGAGCTCGAGACCACCAACAACCTGGCCGGCGGCTTCCTGTTCGCGCAGTACCGCCCCTTCCGCGGCGCGGTGCAGCCCTACGCGGAGGGCCGCCTGGGCCTGCAGTACCTGTGGACCCAGTCCGAGCTCCAGGACGAGGACTGGTGGGACCAGGACGACATCGCCCGCGAGACCAACTGGGACGACTGGGCCACCTTCTGGAGCG
This sequence comes from bacterium, assembly GCA_021767885.1. The sequence continues at coordinate 839 of JAASSM010000443.1, forward strand.
CCGGCGGCGGCCTGCTCATCCAGCTCGCGCGCGGCAACGCCGAGGAGAACAAGCCGGGCGTGCTGCTGGACCTCAAGGCCACCTACCAGCACGGCAGCGAGGCGGAGTACCTGGCCGAGGGCGCCATCGAGCTGGTGGACGACGAGCCGGTGTTCTCGGTGTCCGAGAGCAGCACCCACCTGATGGCCTACGAGGTGGGCGTGGTGCTGACGTTCTGACACCGCCGGGCCGGGCGGCGCCGGACCGGGCGCCGCCGGGCTCGGCTGTCCGGGCGCCGCCGGGCTCGGCTGTCCGGGCGCCGGGGAGCCCGGGAGGGCATCACCCGGCGCACCACCGGCGCCACCGCGTTGACCGGGCGGCTTCATCTGGTCTAGACTGGAGCCACCCCGGAGACCCACGTCACCGGACGCCGCCGTGACCGGCCCGCCCCGCACCAGAGAGGGGATCGTCATGTCCGCCACCGCCAGGTCCGCCGACAGCACGCCCACCGTCACGAGGCCCACCGGCGTCTCCGGCTGCCGGTCCCTCGTCCTGACCCTGACGGCCGCCGTGGCCGCGCTCCTGGCTCCCGGATGCATGCACCACCTGGACGTCGAGACGCTGGCCGCGGTGCCCGGCATCGAGGTGCAGGCCACCGAGCACATGGGCAAGCGCCTGGACCTGGAGATCCGCAACGGCAGCGCCGAGGACTGGCGCATCGACTGGGACGCCAGCAGCTACGTGGGGCCCGACGGCCGCGCGAGCCGGCTGCTGGTCGGGGCCACCCCCGCCAGTGCCGCAGAGATCCAGCAGACCCCGACGCCCCTGCCGGCTGGCGCCTGGCTGGAGGAATCCTGCCGCCTCGACGCGGGGAGCCTCGAGCTCGGAGACAGCGAGGCGCCCCACCAACCGCCGGGCCAGCTCAACCTGGTGCTGGTCCGCGACGGCGAGCGTCGGACCTGGACCGGCGCCCTGCGCATCGATGGCCAGGCACGACAGCAGCGGCAGGAGGCCGCTCGCGAGAGCTGGGACGAGGAGTGAGTCCGGGGGATCGGCTGCGTCCGGAGGATCGGCTGCGTCCGGAGGATCGGCTGCGTCCGGAGGACCGGCTGCGTCCGGAGGATCGGCTGCGTCCGGAGGACCGGCTGCCCCCGGGGATCGCCTGCGCCGGACCATGACGGCCGTTCAGGACACCAGGTCGCCGGGCCAGGACCACAGGAACCCGGCGAGGCCGATCGCCGCCAGCGCCGCCAGCACGGCGTAGGCCCGGAACAGCGCGCCGGGCTCGGTGAGCCGACCCTCGCGCAGCCAGCGGTAGCCCACCACGCCGTCCGCGATCACGAAGATCCCCACCGCGAGCACCGCGGGGAGCGCCGCGACCGGGGAGTCGGCGCGCAGATAGCTCACGTAGACCAGCCCCCGCGTGCCCACGTGCAGGCCGCCCGCGATCAGGCGCTCGGCCAGCGGCGCGAGCGTGGCGAGGGCGAGGCGCCGGCCACCGGACCGGCGGGCATGCGCCGCCTCGATCGCGCGGGTCGCGTCCTCGAGCTCCGTGCCGGCCAGCAACTCGGACGTCCGCTTGCTGCCGGCGAGGAACGCCTCCAGCGCTCCGATGGCCAGACCGAAGCCGATGACGTCCGCCAGCGCCAGGCGCGGCAGGAACGCGAAGAACGCCAGCGCCGCTCCCAGCTCCGTGATCCCGGAGGACAGCCCGTTCAGGAGGGAGACCCGGCCCAGGTTCTGCGGGTCGTGGGAGAGCCGCCGGATACCAAGGTGATAGACCGCGAGCTTCACGAGGCAGCCCACGCCCCAGGAACCCGTCCCGAAGATGAAGACGTCGTGGTGGACCCCGTGGCCGCGCCAGAGCACCAGCAGCCCCGCGAGGAACGGCGCCACCAACAGGGCGGTGACTCCCATCCTGGAAAGCCAGTGCTCCGCGGTCACGACCGCGCGACCCGCGGGGCGGGGTCGGCCGCCACCGTCTCCTGCAGCGCGCGGGCCAGCGGTCCGGGAAGCGTCAGACCCAGTTCTTCGCTGACCGCCAGCACCGAGCGCGCCTCCTGCGCGCCGTGCAGCGCGTGGCTGTCCAGCACCGGCTGCTCGAGGATGGCTTCCAGGTCATCCTGGCCATGTGGGCTGTCGCCCTGATGACGCGCCCCGGCCTGGCGCAGATTGGAGGCGAAGATGCCCGCGGCGCTCACCGGCAGGAAGTCCTCGTACCGCACCGGCCGCGCGGCGACCAGCCCCGCGGCGACCCGGGGATCGAGGAAGGCACCGGTTCCGGTGGCGCCGGCGGTGCCCCCCGGGGGGCCCCC
>JAASSM010000444.1 GCA_021767885.1 bacterium
ACCGGCAGCTCGAGGGCGTCCAGCTCGTAGGACGCGCCCTGCACCCCGGCCTGGCTGCCGTCGGGATGGCTGGCCTGGCGTCCGAAGGAGCCGCCGCGACGCGTGTACTGCAGGCCGGGCTCGAGGGTCACGCCGCCCCCGAGGCCGATCCCCACGAAGCCGCCCACCACCAGGCCCGCCTCGCCGTCGGACCAGCCCCAGCCGTCCACCTCGATGCGGGAGACCGCCAGGCCCAGCCGGCCGCCCACGGTGGCCGGCCCGGCCAGCGCGTCGCCGGCGAGGGCGCCGGCCAGTCCCAGGATCCCCAGCAGCGTGATGATGGTTCGCGGCAGGCGGCGCATGGTATTCTCCAGGAGTCGGGGCGGGCCGGCGACCGCCAACCGGACCGGAAGCGGTCCGCAGCGGGCGCCGGGCCGCGAGTCTAGGCCACCGCCGGTCCGCCGCGCAACGTCCGGTGTCCGGCGGCCGGGTGGGGGGTTCCCGGGAGGCCGTCCCGCGTCGTATCATGATGGAGCCCCGGCCGTCCGGATCGACCGGACCGCCCGCGACCCCATCCCGGAGGCACCACCATGACGTCCACGCCCAGGCTCATGGCGCTCGCGCTCGCCCTGCTCCTCGCCGCCACCCCCGCGCTCGCCCACGAGATCAGCGCCCCGGCCACCGTCCAGGCCGACGGCGCCGGCCACTTCACCGTCGACGTGACCGTCACCATCACCTCGCCCATCGAGTTCGGCTACAGCCAGGAGTGGGACCTCGGCAACACGGACGTCGGCATGCATGCCGACGGCTTCTGCACCACGGTCATCGAGCCGGGCGAGTACTCGTGGACCGTCTCCGGCAATCTCCTGGACCCGACGCTCGACGGAGAGATCGGCTACGAACACTACATGTGCGACGGCTGGACCGGCTACGTCACCACGGTGATCCTCGCCCCCACGGTGAGCACCGAGGCGGAGACCTGGAGCGCGGTCAAGGCGCTGTATCGCTGAGCGGGCGCCGACGGCGGTCGACCGTCGGGGAGCGGGTGGGAATCCTCCCCTCGCCGCCGACCAACCCCTCATGACCGGCCGCGCCGCGCGCCGCGACCGTCCCCGCGCGTCCAGGGCGGACCGCCCGGGACCGGCACCACGAGAGGGGCCCCCACATGCTCGCCGCCCGCCACCCGCTCCCGGCCGCCGCGGCCTTGCTCGCCGCCGCGGCCCTCCTGCTCGCCGCCGCCGCGATCGCCCAGCCCGCGGTCACCGACACCACCCTGGTCCTCGGCGGACCCGACCGCTGGGACGGCCGCTTCGAGGACGCCCAGGGCCAGCCCTGCTGGCACGGCTGGACCCACGCCGACCTCTACGGCGATCCCGGCGAGACCCACTGGCACGTCAGCGACCACCAGCCCATCGCCGGCCAGTCCTCCCTCTGGTGCGGCGCCTGGTACGACAACGCCTGCGCCGACGGTTACGGCAACTCCTGGAACGACGCCGTCCGGTTCACCCGCCCCGCCGCCCATCCCGACCAGCCCACCACCGTGCGCCTGCAGGCCACCGTCCGCGTGGACAGCGAGCCGGGCTACGACTACCTGCACGTCCAGGCCGGACGCGGGATCCAGTACGAGGATCTGATCGCGCCCATCGACGGGACCGCGACCGTGACCATCGACGAGACGGTCACCTTCCTGCCGGCCGATTACGTGACCGGGCAGTGGTCGCTCCGCGTCCTCGCCCGCAGCGACGCCGCCTGGTCGGACGAGGACTGCCTCTGGGACACCGCGGGGTTCGCCCGCCTGGACGACGTCACCGTCACCGTCGACGGCACGGTGGTCAGCGAGGAGGACTTCGAGTCCGGCACCTCCGCCCACTGGGAGGCCGGGAGCGGGCCCATCGCCGGCGACTTCGCCTGCCTGCGCCAGGGCCTGGACGACCTCGACCCCGACCACGACAACCCCACCTGGCAGGTGACCTTCGTGGACGACGGCGAGGTGGTCCCCGGCACCGGCGGCACGCCCTGCGACACGTGGTGCTACGGTCCCGGCGGCTGGGTGCTCAACGCCGACGGCGGCCTCGGCGACGACCTGCCGATGGGTCCCCTCGGCCTGAGCAACAGCGGCATCTGGAACGGCGTCGCCTCGCCCGCGCTGGCCTGGCCCGCCGGCGCCGACGCCGGCGAGCTCGCCTTCGACGTCCATACCCACGCCCTGCACCTCGCGTGCGGCCTGCTCACCTACGGCTGGACCCTGCGGGCCACCGGCGAGGCCGAGCCCGCCGCCCTGGACACCGTGGCCTGGGCGCCCACCCGCTGGTCCGTGCTGGATGAGGAGACGCTGCCCCCGGGGCCGGGCTACCACCGCGTGGCCGTCCGCGTGGACCAGCTGCTGCCGCCGGACACGCGCTGGGTGCAGGTGCGCTTCGAGGTGCACGAGGCCGGCCCGTGGTGCTGGGGCCCGTACGTGGACGACCCCACCCCCTCGCCCTACCTCGACAACGTGGCCGTCCGCGCCTGGGCCGCCGTCACCGGCGTGACGCCGGACACTCCGCCGGGCGCCTCGCCGCTCGCCCTGCACGCCGCGCCCAACCCGTTCAACCCGCGCGTGACGGTACGCTGGTCCCAGCCGCAGGCCGGGCCGGCGACCCTGGCGGTGTACGATGCTCGGGGCCGCCGGGTGCGCGATCTGGTGGCTGGAGAGCGCCCGGCCGGCACCGCGGCGGTGACCTGGGACGGCCGCGACGCGACCGGGCGCGCGCTGCCGTCGGGTCTCTACCTGCTGCGGCTGCGGACCGGCGACGGCGGCGTGACGCGCCCTGTCACGCTCATTCGCTGAGAGGGCCGCGGGAGGGGTCGTCCGGTCACGACGGGCTCCCGGCCGTGAATGCCGGATGGAAGGTCACCGTCCCCCGCGGCATCTCGCCCACGAACGCCAGGGCGAAGAAGACCTCCGGCGGGATCCCCGGATGAACCAGGCCGTCGGGGTTCGCGAACCCGAACCGCCGGTAGTACTGCGGGTGCCCCACCAGGCAGCAGCCGCGCGCGCCGAGGTCGCGCAGGCGGGCGAGGCCGTCGCGGATCAGCGCGCCGCCGGGCGCCTCGGTGCGGATGGTGATGGGCGAGGTCATGGCCCCGGAACCTCCTGGTGAGGCCGCTG
>JAASSM010000445.1 GCA_021767885.1 bacterium
CCCCGTCTCCGACGGCCGGTCCGTGGTGGCCACCGCGGCCGACGGCACCTACGAGCTCGCCACCACCACGCGCCGGGGCCACGTGTTCGTCACCCTCCCGGGCGACGTCCAGGTGCCGGTCTCGACCGCGGGCACGGCCGCGTTCTTCCACCCCCTGGCACCTGGCCCCGGCGGCGAGCAGCGGGCCGACTTCGCGCTGCAGCCGCTGCCCGGCGCCGCGGACCGCCACGCGCTCCTGCTGGTGGCCGATCCCCAGATCCAGCACGCCCAGGACATCGCCCGCCTGCAGGCCGAGGCCGTCCCGGACCTGCGCCGGACCGTGGCGCGGCTTGCCGACCAGCACCCCGTGGTGGTGGGCTGCGGCGACCTCATGTACGACCGGCTCGAGCACTTCCCGCGGTGGGAACAGGCGCTCCGGGAGGCGGCGGTGCCCGGATTCCAGGTGCTCGGCAACCACGATCTCGAGCTGGCCGCCGGCACCGACCGCGACAGCGCCCGCGCCTTCCAGCGCCGCTTCGGTCCCACCTGGTACAGCTTCGACCGTGGCGAGACCCACGTGGTGGTGCTGGACGACGTCTTCTGGCACGGCACCGGCTACCTCGGCTACCTCGACCGCCTGCAGCTGGACTGGCTGGCCGCGGACCTCGCCCTGGTCGAGCCCGGCCGCCGCGTCCTGGTCTGCCTGCACATCCCCACCTGGTGTCGCCGCCACGAGCGCCACGGTCAGGCCACCGCGCCGGACCACCTGGTGGTGGTCAACCGCGAGCTGCTGTACGAACTGCTCGCCCCCTACCGCGCCACCGTCCTCTGTGGCCACATGCACGAGCTGGAGATCGTGCGCGACCACCCCGTGGAGGTGCACGTCTGCGGGGCGCTGTGCGGCGCCTGGTGGACCGGTCCGGTCTGCGGCGATGGCACGCCCAATGGCTACATGGTCTACGAGCTGGACGGCGGCGATCTGCGCTGGCGCTACCAGGGCACCGGCCACCATCCCGACCACCAGATGCGGCTGCACGCGCCGGGGGCCGAGCCGGAGGCGCCGGAGCTGGTGGTGGCCAACATCTGGGCGGCGGACGAGCGCTGGCGGGTGGTCTGGTCCGCGGATGGCGAGCCACGGGGAGCCATGGCCCGGCGGCGGGGCCGCGACCCGCTGGCGGTGCAGGGGCTCGCCGGGCCCGACCGCCCCGCCGGCCGGAGCTGGGCCGAGCCCCTGATCACCGATCACCTGTTCGTCTGCCGGCCGCCCGCCGGGGCGCGGGAGGTGGCCGTGGAGGCCACCGACCCGTGGGGCCGCGCGTTCCGCGAGACCCTCGCGCTCTGATCCGGGGCCGCTAGCGGTAGCCGGCGGCGTGGAGCTCCTCCACGTCGGCGAACGTCCGCGGCGGGTCCAGGTACCGCGCCAGGAAGCGGTAGATCTTCAGCCGGATCTCCTGCGCCGTGCGCGTGTCCAGGCGGTCGAAGCTGTGGCCGCCGGGCAGGTCGTAGATCTCGTACTCGAACTCCTTCTCGGCCGCCTTGAGCGCCTTGATCAGGTGCTCCACCTCCAGGACGTTGACGTCCTCGTCGCCACGGTTGGTGTGGATCAGGGCGGGGGTCTGCAGCTTCTCGGCGTTCCAGGCGGGGGAGCGCCGCCGGTACTCCTCGATGTTCTCCTCGATGGTCTGGCCGATGTGGTAGTCGGCGCTGTAGTACGCGGCGTAGTCCTCGCCCAGGTAGCCGAGGCGGGCGATGAGGTCGCTCACCGGCACGCCGGCGTAGAGGCAGGCGTAGTCGTCGGGATGGCGGAAGCAGTTCATCAGCGCGATGAGCCCGCCATGCGACCAGCCGATCATGCCCACGCGGTCGGGATCGACGAAATCGTAGTTCTCCAGCATGTACTGGCGGCAGGCGTGGGCGTCCTCGGTCTCCAGGCCGCCGTAGTCGATGGTCTCGTACACGCCGCGGCCGTAGCCGGTGGAGCCGCGATACTCGGGCGCCACGATGACGTAGCCCTGGGCGAGCAGCTCGCGCACGATGTGCGTGTAGTAGGTGGTGAAGTCGCCGTGCACGCCCCCGTGGGGGAAGACCAGCAGCGGCGCCTCGCCGGTGCGGTCGAGGTCGCGGGGGATGAAGACGTAGGCCCAGAACTTCAGGGGCTGGCCGGCACCGATGGCCGTCTCGCTCTCCTCCTTCCAGCGCGGGGGGCCCCACAGGCGCACCTTGTCGATGGCGGCCACGTCGCCCACGCGCTCGAACCAGAGCACGTCGTCGATCTTCTTGTGCAGGATGTCCAGGGTGTGGCGGCGGTTCTCCACGGTGCTGCGGATGGCGGCGATGTCGTCCGCCAGGTCGCGGGCCGAATCGACGTCCGTGGCGGACTGGGCCCGGACCGGAGCGGGGAGGATCGTGGCCAGGACCAGGAACGCGGCCACCGGCCATGACGACGGGAAGCGGAGCATGCAGGACCTCCGGGGCTGGGGAGCGAGGGCGAGCTCGAGGCGGCGCGGGGCCGCGCCCGGCAAACCTAACCCACGGGGCGGGGTGGTGACCAGCGCCGCACGCGGTCAGCGGAGCGTGTCGCGCAGGGCGGCGGCGCGGCCGGCGAGCCAGGATTCCTCCGCCCAGGGGGCTCGCGCCAGCAGGCGGGCGGCCTCGTCGGTGCGGCCGGTCTCCTGGAGCACGAGCGCCAGGTTGAAGCGGGCCTCGGGATGGTCGGGATGGCGGACCAGGATCTCTCGCAGCAGCGTCTCGGCCCGGCCCAGATCGCTGCGACGGTAGCTGGCCACCGCGTCGAGCAGCTGCAGCGGCAGGTCGTCCGGATGGCGCCGGCGCGCCGCCTGGACCTGGTCGGTCGCGGCCTGCAGCCGTCCGGCGGCGAGCTGGGCGGCTCCCAGCCAGAAGGACGACCGGGCCCCGGGGTCCTGGCGGTGCTGCTGCTCGAGGCCGCGCAGCTCGGCGTCCAGATCGCCGGGGTCCAGAGCCTGGCCGCGGTAGAGGGTGGGCCGGGATCCCGGTCGGGGCTGGAGCCCCGGCAGGACCATGCCCGAGGGGGCCTGCTCGTGCAGGGCGCGCCGCACGGCGGTCAGCCGCGGCACCCCGGCGTCCGGCGCCGGCCACACCGTCATCAGGAGCGCCAGGCCCAGCGCGGCG
>JAASSM010000446.1 GCA_021767885.1 bacterium
CGCCAGCGCCGACGCCGTGCCGGGCGCCGCCCCCGCACCCGCCGGCGCTGCGGTGCCCGGACCGGCCGTGGCCAGCGACCCCGATCTGGTGGATCAGCCGGCTCCCGGCCCGTCCGCCCGCCTGCACGACGAGCCGGACCAGTGGCGCGACTACTCCGTGGACGCGGGCGAGGCGGCCGCCGCCACCCCGCCCCCCGCCACCGGCCCCCGGGGGCCGCAGCCGGCCGGGTCGCCCCCGCCGGCCGCCCCGACGCCGCCGGACGCGACCGATGGCCCGGATGGGCTGGACGCGCCGGAGCGGCCGGATGCGCCGGATTCCCCGGAGATCCGCCGGCCGGAGGCCACCGCCGCGCCCGGGCCGGCCACCGGCGATCAGATCGCCGACGCGGTCCGCGACGTGGGCGAGCCGACCGCCGAGGACGCGCACCGCGCCTGAGCCGGCCGCGTCCGGACTCCCACCGCCCGGGCAGGCGCCGCAAGCGCTTGCCCGGGCCGTTTTTCCTGGCTTTGGCGCGCGGCCCCGTGTTAGGTTACCATGCCTTCGTCCCCGGTCCCTCAGGGCCGGGGATCGCCGCGAATTGCGCACCAGCAGGCCACAGGACGGACCGGATATGAGCGATCAGTACACCCGCATCCAGGAGGCGCTCGCCCACGTCCGCGAGCACACGGATCTCGAGCCCGAGTTCGGCGTGATCCTGGGCACCGGCCTCGGCGACCTGGTCGACCGCATCGCCGACCCGGTGAGCCTGCCCTACGGCGAGATCCCCCACCTGGTGGAATCCACCGCCATCAGCCATGCCGGCAACCTGGTGCTGGGCACCCTCGAGGGCCGCGCGGTCTGCGTCATGCAGGGCCGCGTCCACTACTACGAGGGCTACTCCATGGAGGAGATCACGCGGCCGGTGCGGCTGATGCACGCCCTGGGCGCCCACTCGCTGATCATGAGCAACGCCGTGGGCGGCATGGACCCCCGGCATGCGCCCGGCGACATCGGGGTGATCGTCGACCACATCAACCTCATGGGCGACAACCCCCTGATCGGTCCCAACGACGACCGCCTGGGCCCGCGGTTCCCGGACATGAGCCAGCCCTACGATCGCCAGTACATCGGCATCTGCGACCGCGTGGCCCTGGAGCAGCGGATGGCCCTGCGGCACTTCGTCTACGCCGCCGTCGCCGGCCCCAACCTGGAGACCGCCGCGGAGTACCGCTTCCTGCGCCTGATCGGCGCCGACACCGTGGGCATGTCCAGCGTGCCGGAGAACCTGGTGGCCGTCCACGCCGGCATGAAGGTCCTGGGCCTGTCCGTGATCACCGACGCCTGCCTGCCGGACAACCTGCATCCGGCCCGGGTGGAGGACATCCTGAGGACCGCCGACCAGGCCCGGCCGCAGCTCGAGGCCCTGGTCTGCGGGTTCCTGCGCGAGGCGCCGCGCCCCTAGCCCGGACGCCGCCGCGCCCAAACCTGCGAGGACGGACGCCGAGATGGCCGACCTGTATCCCCCACTGCCGAGTCCGCTGCACGACGCCGCGTCGGAGGAGCGCATCCGCGCCTTCTGGCAGGAGCACGACACCTTCCGCCGCAGCGTCGCCATCCGCGAGGGCGCGCCCGACTGGGTCTTCTACGAGGGGCCGCCCACGGCCAACGGCAAGCCGGGCGTCCACCACGTCATGGCCCGGCTCTGCAAGGACATCATCTGCCGCTACAAGACCATGACCGGCCACCGGGTGGTGCGCAAGGCGGGCTGGGACACCCATGGCCTGCCGGTGGAGCGCTCGGTGGAGAAGCAGCTCGGCATCCAGGGCGCCCAGGCCATCGAGGACTTCGGCCTCGCCGAGTTCAACGCCCGCTGCCGCGAGAGCGTCTGGTCCTGCAAGCAGGAATGGGACGAGTTCACCCAGCTGCTGGGCTACTGGGTGGACCTGGACGACCCCTACATCACCTACACCGACGAGTACATCGAGTCGGTCTGGGCCATCCTGGAGCGCTTCCACGCCGCGGACATGCTCTACCAGGGGCACAAGGTGGTCCCCTACTGCCCGGTGTGCGCCACGCCGCTGTCCAGCCACGAGATGGCCAACAGCTACCGCACCGTCAGCGACCCCTCCATCTTCGTGCGCCTGCAGGCGGCCGACGCGCAGGAGAGCTTCCTGACCTGGACCACCACGCCCTGGACCCTGCCCAGCAACGTGGCCCTCGCCGTGGGCGAGGACTTCGACTACGTCCGCGTCCGCCATGGCGACGAGGTCCTGATCCTGGCCGAGGCCCGCCTGTCGGTCCTGGACCAGGAGCGCGGCGTGGAGGTGCTGCAGACCCTCAAGGGCCGCGACCTCGTCGGTCGCCGGTACCGGCAGCTGCTGCCGTTCTGCGAGGTCCCCGCCGGCAAGGACGCCTTCCGCATCGTGGCGGCCGACTTCGTCACCCTGGACTCGGGCACCGGCATCGTCCACATGGCGCCGGCGTTCGGCGAGGACGACTTCCAGGTGGGCGAGCGCGAGAACCTGGCCTTCTTCAAGCCGGTGGACCAGAACGGCGAGTTCACCGCCGAGGTGGCGCCCTGGCAGGGCCTGCACGTCAAGAAGGCCGATCCGCGGATCATCGCCCACCTGACCGACACCGGCCAGCTGTACGCCAAGGACACCTACAGCCACGAGTACCCGTTCCACGACCGCTGCGGCAACGCGCTCATCTACTACGCCACGCCCAGCTGGTTCATCGCCACCAGCCGCATGCGCGACCAGCTCGTGGCCGCCAACGCGGACATCGCCTGGGCGCCGCCCGAGGTGGGCGCCGGCCGCTTCGGCAACTGGCTGGCCGGCAACATCGACTGGGCGCTGAGCCGCAACCGCTTCTGGGGCACGCCGCTGAACGTGTGGATCTGCGACGCCTGCGACCACCGGCACCTGCCCACCAGCCGCGGCGAGCTGACGGAGCTGACCGGCGCCGACCAGTCGCAGCTGGACCTGCACCGGCCCCACGTCGACGCCATCACCTTCGGCTGCACCCGCGACGGTTGCGGCGGCACCATGCGGCGCACCCCCGAGGTGATCGACTGCTGGTTCGACTCGGGCAGCATGCCCTTCGCCCAGTACCACTGGCCCCACGGCGACCGGGAACGGTTCGAG
>JAASSM010000447.1 GCA_021767885.1 bacterium
GGAAATGCGAGGGGGTTGCGGGACCGATGACGACAGCGGCGGCCCCCGGGGGAGCCGCCGCTGCACTGCGGTCGCTGTCGGTGCCGCCGGGGGCTACTCCTTGCCGCCCATCTGCCACTTCGCGCCCAGCCGGGCGAGGAGGAAGCAGACGAAGGCCAGCACCACCAGCATGATCAGGCCGATGATCTGGCCGGTGAAGCCCTCGTACCAGTGGGCGGCCTCGGAGACCAGGTTGCCGCTGGCGTCCAGGGAGAACTTCTCGCCCACCGAGATGTGGCGGATGGCGGCGCCGAAGTCCTTGGTGCGCAGGGCGGCGGTGATCACGCCGAAGATGGCCGCGCCGGCCATCAGGCCCGAGGCGATGAGGGTGCCCTGCTCCTGCCGCAGGCGACGCACCTCGTCGCTGCCACCGGTCTTGCCGATGATCCAGGCGGCCACCGCCCCGGCGAGCACGGCCATGTTGATGGAGATGGGCAGGTAGATGCCCAGGGCGAAGGCCAGCATGGGCACGCCGGTCATCAGCAGCATGAGCGCCACGGCGCCGCCCAGGCCGTACAGCAGCCAGGGCTGGGCGGCGGGGTCGTCCATCAGGCCGCTGGAGACGGCGGCGATCATGTTGGCCTGCGGGGCGGGCAGCTCCTGCTCGTTGGAGACCATCAGGCCGGTGGCCGGATCCTCCACCACGAAGCTGTAGGCGTTGTCCATGAGCGGGATCACCGCCGCGACCACCAGCGCGGCCACGGCCATGCCCAGGAACTTCCACTTCTCCTGGTTGCGCGGCGTGGAGCCCAGCCAGTAGCCGATCTTGAAGTCGCTGATCAGGGCGCCGGAGGTGGACAGGGCCGTGCACACCGCCGTGCCGATGATCAGGGCGATGAGCATGCCGGCGGTGCCCTTCAGGCCCACGGCGATCATGATGCCGATGGTGAGCACCACGGTGATCAGCGTCATGCCCGACACCGGGTTGACGCCCACGATGGCGATGGCCTGGGCGGCCACCGGGGTGAACAGGAAGCTGAGCAGGAAGCCCGCGATCATGCCCACCACGGCGAAGAGCAGGCTGCTGCCCACGGAGTAGTCGGCCAGCATGGCCACCACGAAGAAGAGCAGGCCCATGCCCAGGGTGGCCACCACCTCGATGAGCAGCACGTGGCCCGGCTTCATGTCGCGCTGGGTGCGGATCTCCTCGGTGGTCTGGCCGCCGCCCTGGAAGGCCTTGAAGCCCAGGGTGATCGAGCCCACCACGATGCGCCACATGCGCAGGATGCCGATCAGGCCGCTGATGGCGATGGCGCCGATGCCCACCGGCTTGACGAAGGCGCCGAAGATGCTCGTGGCGCTCATCTCGGCCACGTTGTAGGTGGCGCCGGCGAAGGAGAACGCAGCGAGCTCCTTGCCGAAGAGGTAGACCGCCGGGACCATGATGAGCATGGCCATCACCGAGCCCGCGGCGATGATCGACGCGTAGCGGATGCCGATGATGTAGCCCAGCCCGAAGAGCGCGGCGATGGCCGTCAGCTGCACCTCCACGCGGGTGCCCTCGCCCAGGCCGCCGAGCAGCGTGGAGCTGGAGAGGCCGGCGTTCCACAGGTGCAGGGCCTCGACGGAGAAGTCGAAGAGCGCGCCCACGGCGAAGGCCATGATCAGGATCTTGCCCGCGCCGCCGGCCGAGCTCTCGCCCGTCACCAGGATGTTGTTGATGGCGGTGGCCTCGGGGAAGGGCAGCTCGCCGTGCAGGTCCTTCACGAAGTACTTGCGCAGCGGGATGATCAGCACCACGCCCAGCGAACCGCCGATGAAGCAGGCCAGGAAGATCTGCCACCAGGACGCCGAGACGCCGTTGATGTACATGGCCGGCACCACGAACGTGGCGCCCGCGGCCACCACGCCGGCCGCCTGGCCCACCGACTGCACCATGACGTTCTCGAGGATGGTCGAGCGCACGGCGCGCAGCCGGCCGAAGGTGATGGCCAGGATGGCGATGGGGATCGACGCCTCGATGGCGTTGCCGGCGCGCAGCGCCATGTAGGCGCAGGCGACGGTGAAGAGCACCACCATGGCCACGCCCATGAGGATGGACCACGGCGTGACCTCGGCGCGACGGTCGTCGGCGGAGACCACGGGATGGTATTCCTCGCCAGGCTCCAGCTTGCGGTAGGCGTTGGACGGCAGGAGCTTGGAGTCCGCGGGTTTCGCATCGTGCATCGGACAGCCTCCTCGGACGCAAGGCGGCCCCGGTGGCGGGGCGGTTCGGGCGTGAGCAGAGCGATGGCGGGGCCTGCGCGCGGGGCCGTGCCGGGCCCGGGCCGCAGGCGTCCCGTCCGTCCGCAATAATGGTCGCTGGTGGTCGAAAACTCCAGATCTTCAAGCGTTGAGCGAAGTTGTCCTCGTTCGCGGCCGCCGCTCAGCCGACGGCGAAGAGGATCTCGTGCCGGAGCAGCTCCAGCACCATGGCCACCGCGTCGTCGCGCCCCAGTCCCAGGCCCTGCAGGTCTCGCAGCACCTGCTTGCCGGGCCGGGCCCCGGGCTGCCGCCCGAGGTGCAGCACGGCGGCCGCCGCGGGGCCGGCGGCCAGGGGCATGGGCTCGCGCTTGCGCAGGGTGACGCTCAGGCTCTCGGTGCGGGCCTCGCCCGGCGTGTGGCGCACGCCGGTGGTCACCACCACCTCGGGATGGAAGCGCAGGCGGGCGCCGGGCACCTCGGCCGCGGTCAGCGGCGGGCGCGGCGGGTTGTCGGCGTGGGCGACCAGGAGCTCCAGGCCGGCCGGTCGCAGGAGCACCTCCAGGAACGCCCACTGCTCGGACGGCGTGCGCCGCAGCACGTGCTCGCGCAGCGGCCCGGCGGGCAGCTGCCGCGCCGGGTCCCAGTCCGCCGGCTCCGTCCAGCGCAGCAGGTGCAGGTCCACCGACGCGAGCAGGGCCAGCAGCGCGGGCACGTCGTAGCTGGTCTCGTTGACGTTGAGCAGCCGGTCCACCAGCTCGACGTCGTCCACGTCGGCGGTGTCGGCGAAGCGGGAGCCCGCCAGGACGTGGTCGCGGGCCACCGCGGCGGCCTGCCGGGCCAGCGGCAGCCGCGACGGCAGGGGCGTGTCCGCGGGGAACAGGCGGGCCACGGCCGCCGCC
>JAASSM010000448.1 GCA_021767885.1 bacterium
AGGCGCGCGTCGTCGCCGGGTTCGCGGACGGTGCGCAGGGGGTGGCGACCGTAAAGCATGCCCACGGCCAGGGCATCGACGGCGGAAAACGGACGGATCTCCACGTCCGGTGGCTGAAGTCCCGTCAGGTCGGCCGGCACGAGGTCGGCATGGTACTCCCACCCCGCGGACACGAAGCCGCGCCCGGCATAAATTTCCGGCTGGTCGGACCAGAGGACCGCGAGCGGGACGCCCGCACCGGCCAGACGGCCGAGCACGGTCTCCTGGAGGCGCCGGCTGAGTCCCTCGCCCCGGCGGTCGGTCCGCGTGACCACCGAGCCGATCCCCGCCACCGGCAGGTCGCCGGCCGGCGTGGTGTACGTCCGCACCAGCACGGCCAGTCCGGCCGCCCAGCCCCTGGCATCCTGCATGCCCCAGAGCCCGTCCGCGTTGTCTGCCGCCAGGATCACGGGAAAATCTTCCCAGGCCCGCGTGGGCGCCGATTCCGGCCGCATGCCGGTGTCCAGGAAGCGGAGGAAGTCCTGCACCTCATGGGGTCGGACCGTGCGAATTTCCATGGCTCTCCCGGTTTGGCTTGCAAAATGCATCGGGGCCCGCGGACCGGTCGGCGTCTTGCCATCGAGACGCATCGCCGCCGGTCCAGACTACGGGAAAGCGGCGACCACGGGCAAGCCGCAAACCGACCAGCCGCGCCGGGCGCGGCCGGCAGACACGGAGGACATCGGACATGGGTCTGCGCATCAACACGAACGTGGCGTCGCTCAACGCGCAGCGGCACCTGTTCAACACCACGAACAACTTCAACAAGTCCATGGAGAAGCTCTCCAGCGGCATGCGGATCAACCGCTCCGGCGACGACGCCGCCGGCCTGGCCATCAGCGAGGGCCTCAAGAGCGACATCCGCGCCCTGGACCAGGCGGCCCGCAACGCGGCCGACGGCATCTCCCTCGTGCAGGTGGCCGAGGGCTCCATGGACGAGCTCTCCAACATCCTGCTGCGCATGCGGGAACTGGCCGAGCAGGCCGCCACCGAGACCCTGGGCGACTCCGAGCGGAGCTACCTGGATCAGGAGTTCCAGGAGCTGGTGGCGGAGATCGACCGGATCAGCGCCACCGCCGAGTTCAACGGCATCACCCTGCTCGACGGCGCCGCCGGCACGCTCGATGTCCAGGTGGGCATCGGCACGGACGTGGCCACCAGCGCCGTGTCCATCGACCTGAGCAATGCCGTGGACGCGGCGTTCCTGGGCATGGACCCCACCGACCCGCTGACCACGCTCATGCCCCAGGGCGCCGAGGAAGGCGGTGAGCGGGCCCGGGTGATGATCGGTGTCATCGAGTCCGCCTCGAGCCAGATCAGCCAGATGCGCGCCGGATTCGGTGCGGCCCAGAACCGTCTGGAGACCTCGATCCGGAACATCTCCATGACCGCGGAGAACCTCGCGGCGGCCAACAGCCGCATCCGCGACGTGGACGTGGCCAAGGAGACCAGCACCATGACCAGCCTGCAGATCCTGCAGCAGGCCGGCGTGTCGGTCCTCTCCCAGGCCAACATGACCTCGCAGCTGGCGCTCTCGCTGCTCCAGGGCTAGGCCCGGCCGCCCGTCCGACCTCCTGCCCGTCGGGGCGCGCCCGCCATGCGCGGGGGCGCCCCGTGCTGCCTTCCCGCCCCACGGGCTCCGCCGCGCCCGTCCCCCGCACGCCCCGCCCACCCATCCGGCCGGCGAAGTTTTCGCTCAAGCCCCCTGCGCGGCCGCCGATCCCTGACCTCGAACCGCGGCCGGCGAGACCACGGACGGACTCTCCCGCCGCGACCACACAGCAGCACCGCCCCCCGGGGCGACGACCCTACCGCGTTTTCAAGGAGGAAATCGCATGGGCATCCGCATCAACACCAACATCGCGTCCATCAACACCCGCCGGCACCTCTTCAACGCCACCATCAATTACAACAAGTCCATGGAGAAGCTCTCCAGCGGCCTGCGGATCAACCGCGCAGCCGACGACGCCGCCGGTCTGGCCATCAGCGAGGGGCTCAAGAGCGACATCCGCGCGCTCGGCCAGGCCGCTCGCAACGCCAGCGACGGCATCTCCATGGTCCAGACGGCCGAGGGTTCGCTGGACGAGGTCAGCAACATCCTGCTGCGCCTGCGCGAACTGGCCGAGCAGTCGCTCAATGGCACGCTGACGGACGTGGAACGCGGCTACCTCAACGACGAGTACCAGGACCTCCTCTCGGAGATCGACCGCATCTCCAACTCCGCCGACTTCAACGGGCAGAAGCTGCTCGACGGAACCGGCGGGTCGGTGGCCATCCAGGTGGGCATCGGCACCAACACCTGGGACGCCATCGCCGTCGACCTGAGCACCGACATGGACGCGGCGGGGCTGCTGCTGGCCGCCGACATCTCCACCGCCGCCAACGCGGCCACCGCCATGGACGAGGTCACCGCGGCCGTGGACACGGTGAGCTCGGCGCGGTCGTCCTTCGGTGCGATCCAGAATCGCCTCGAGGTCTCCATCCGGAACATCAACAACCAGAAGGAGAACCTCTCGGCCGCCAACAGCCGCATCCGCGACGTGGACGTGGCCGCCGAGACCTCCAGCCTGACCAGCTACCAGATCCTGCAGCAGGCCGGCGTCTCCATGCTCGCCCAGGCGAACATGACCACCGGACTGGCCCTCTCGCTCCTGCAGGGGTAGAGGCTCGCGCACCGGCCACGTGGGCCCGAGGGCGCACGTGAGCCGCCGGTGATGGTCCGCCATGCCGACGAACGCGGACCACCCCCCGTCCGGCCCGTCAGGGTCGCGTAAGGACACGCGCCCGGGTCGAAGCCCCGCCTGCGGGGTCGTCACCGCCAGCCCATTCAAGGAGGAACGCAATGGGCATCCGCATCAACACCAACGTCGCGTCCATCAACACGCAGCGTCACCTGTTCAACTCGACCATCAACTTCAACAAATCCATGGAGAAGCTCTCCAGCGGCCTGCGGATCAACCGCGCCGGCGACGACGCCGCCGGTCTGGCCATCAGCGAGGGTCTGAAGAGCGACATCCGCGCGCTCGAGCAGGCCGCGCGCAACGCCAGCGACGGCATCTCCATGGTCCAGAC
>JAASSM010000449.1 GCA_021767885.1 bacterium
GCCGGGCGTCCCACCACGGCGGCCCGGCCACGTCCAGGGCGGTCACCAGCACGGGCTCGCCCGCGGTGCCGGCCAGCTCGGCCAGGGCGGCGTCGTAGGAGGAACGCAGGGCCAGGTAGCTGGCCTGCTCCTGTGCGGGCACCGGCGCGGCCGGCGGCAGCTTCAGGGTCCGCGGGTTCACGAAGCGCCCGCTCTTCTTCACCCGGAAATCCAGGTGCGGGCCGGTGGCGTAGCCGCTGATGCCCACGTAGCCGATCACGTCGCCCTGGCGCACGCGGGTGCCCACGTCCACGCCCCGGGCGAACCGCGAGAAGTGCAGGTAATAGGTCTCGTACTCGCGGTTGGTGTGGCGGATCCTGAGGTAGCGCCCGTTGCCGGTCTTGCGGCCCTTCTCCACCACCACGCCGTCGCCGGCGGCCCAGACCGGCGTGCCGATGGGCGCGGCGTAATCGACGCCCAGGTGGGGCATGCGCCGCCGGAGCACCGGGTGCAGGCGGTTGTAGCTGAAGTCGCTGGAGATGCGGGAGTAGTTCACCGGCGCGCGCATGAGCTGCTTCTGCAGGTTGTTGCCCTCGCGGTCGTAGTAGCCGGCCTTGCCGTCGCGCAGGGTGTAGCGGTAGGCCGCCAGGTCGCGGCCGGCGCCCACGTAGCTGCAGGCCAGGATGGGGCCGGTGCGCACGAACGCGCCGTCCTTGTAGACCTCCTCGTACACGATGCGGAACTGGTCGCCCCGGCGCGGGTCGCGGGAGAAGTCCAGGTCCCAGCCGAGGACGTCGTTGATCTTGGCGGCCAGGTTCAGGGGCGCGCCCGCCGCCTGCAGGCTGGCGTAGAGGCTGCTCTCGATCACCCCGCTGACGCCCACGGTGCGGCGCTCGACGGGATAGGCGCCCAGCTCCTGCGCGAAGCTGCCGTCCTCCTGGCGCGTGTAGCGCACCCAGCTCTCCAGGTCCAGGTCGAACCCGAAGGATCGCAGCTCCTCGCGCACGGACAGCTCGACGCGGAAACTGTCGCCGGTCTTCACCTTGCGCAGGTCGCGGAAGGGCTGGACGGCGCGCACCAGGGCCATGATGTCCTGGTGGGGGACCTCGAGCGCGGCCAGGGCCTCGTAGAAGGTCTGCCGGGGCTGGATCACCAGGTCGAGGGCGTGCCCGAGGCCGGGGCCGGCGGCGCCGGTCTCGCTGGCGGCGTCGGGGGCGGGCCCGGGCAGCAGCGGCTGCTCGGGGGGCAGGTGCTCCACCGGGCCGCCGGCGTCGGCGAGGACCGCTCCGCGACCGGCCTGCGGGTCGGTGGGCCCCCCCCCGCCGAGGGCCAGCAGGGCCGCCGCGCCGGCGAGCAGGGCGCAGGCCGTGATGATGGTGCTGATCCGTCGCATGTCCTCGATCCGTGGTTCGGGCGCCGGCTGGCCGGCGTCTTGCTACGTCACCGATCCGCCAAGTTGAACCCGACACCGGCCCGCGAGCAAGGGGTTTCTGCCCTGACCGCGCCGGTGTATCCTCAGAGTGGGCCGCCGCCGTGCCCGGGCCCGTCCGGGGCCCCGCGCCGGCGGTGGCAGTCTCCGGAGGCCACCCGTGCGAATCGCCATGCCCGCGCCCGCCGTCGTGCTCGTCGTCATCCTCGCCATCGCCCTCGCCCTCGCCCCGGGCGCCGATCCCGCCCGCGCCGCCGACTACCTGCGCGACGCGGAGGGGACCAGCGTCCTGCAGCTGGGGGCCTGCGCCGCCCTGGTGGGCGACCAGGACGGCGACGGCACCGCGGAGCTGCTCGTGGGCGCTCCCGGCTTCCAGGCCCAGGGCCAGGACGCCGGCCGCGCCTATCTCTGGTTCGGCGGCATCGACCTCACACTTGATGCCCAACACGTGTGGACCGGCAGCGGCGGCGAGCACTTCGGCCACGCGGTGGCCGGCATCGGCGACGTCGACGGCGACGGCATCGGCGACCTCGCCGTGGGCGCCCCCTTCGCCGACAACGCCGGCAACGAGGCCGGGCGCGTCTACGTGTTCTACGGCGGCACCCCGCTGTCCGCCGGCCCGGACCTGGTGCTCGAGGGTCCGCAGCCCGGTGGTCGCTTCGGCTGGTCGGTGGCCGCCGCCGGCGATCTGGACGGCGACGGGCGGGACGACCTCGCCGTGGGCGCCCCCTACACCGACGCCGCCGGCCTCGAGGCCGGCGCCACCTACATCTACTACGGCGCCGCCGGCGGTCCCGCCACCACGCCGGACCTCACCCTGCTCGGCCACGTGGCCTACGAGCACCTGGGCTGGTCGCTGGCCGCGGCCGGCCCGTTCCTCGGCGGCGGGGCCGCCTGCCTGGCCGTGGGCGCCCCCAGCCACGCCACCTCCACCTCGCTGATCCAGGGTCGCGTCTACGTCTACCAGGGCACCACCTCGCCCAACCCGGGCCCCGACGCCGACGCCGACCTCACCCTGCAGAGCAGCGCCACCGCCACCGCCGACAACGAGTTCGGCTACAGCGTGGCCGCCATCGGCAGCTTCGACGGCGATGGCGATCCGGACCTCGCGGTGGGCATCCCCTTCTACGACGGCGGCGGCCTTGAGCGCGGCCGCGTGGAGATCTTCCTCGGCGGCGCCGACGCCGACGCGCAGGCCGACCGCACGGCCGACGGCCCGGCCGCCGGCAGCCGCTTCGGCTGGTCGGTGGCCCCGGCCGGCGACGTGACCGGCTCCGCCCTGGCCGACGTGCTGATCGGCGCGCCCTTCGACGACGTCCTCGGCGCCGACGCCGGCCGCGCCTTCCTGTGGGCGGGCGGCTCGGGCGACGTGGGCGACGCGGACAGCCTGCCGCTGGCCAATCGCGGCGACGGCCTGGCGAGCGGCACGCGGCCCGGCGACCGCTTCGGCTTCTGGTGCGCCGGCGGCGGCGACCTCGACGGCGACGGCGCCCTGGACCACGCCATCGGCGCCCCGGTGGCCAACATCACCAGCCTGGCCACCGCCGGCTGGGTGCGGATCAACGACACCAGCGGGCAGGTGGTGCCGGCGCTGGTGAGCGGCTGGACGTGCGCGTGGACCGGGGCCGGCGCGGTGCTCGGCGCGGCCACCGTGGGCCTGCCCGCGGCCACCGTGGCCCGGGTCACCGTGGTGCGCCGGGA
>JAASSM010000450.1 GCA_021767885.1 bacterium
ATCATCGCCAGGAGCGGGTGATCGAGCTGCACAGCCTCTCCAAGATGTTCAACATGACCGGCTGGCGGGTGGGCTTCGCCGTGGGCCATCCCGAGGTGATCGGCCAGCTGGCACGGGTCAAGGAGAGCATCGACTCGGGCGTCTTCGGCGCCGTGCAGGAGGTGGCCACCTTCGCCCTCGCGCGGGTGGCCGACCGCCTCCTGGGCGAGGTCATGGCGCCCTATCCGCGCCGCCGCGAGGTGGTGGTCGCGGCGCTCGCGGAGGCCGGCCTGGAGGTCTTCCCCACCCAGGCCACCTTCTACGTCTGGGCCCGCGTGCCGCGGGGAGAGTCCAGCCTCGAGTTCTGCGCCAGGGTCCTGCGCGACCAGGGCGTGGTCCTGACGCCGGGCGTGGGCTTCGGACCCGGCGGCGAGGGCTGGTTCCGGATCAGCCTCACCGCTGCGGACGAGCGCATCGCCGCGGCGGCGGAGCGGCTGCGGGGGCTATGATGGATCGCATCACCGTCCAGGGAATCGACGTCTACGCCCACCATGGGGTGCATCCGGCCGAGCGGGAACTGGGCCAGCGGTTCGTCATCGACGTGGAGCTCTACGGCGACTGGTCCGCTCCCGGCGAGAGCGACGCCCTGGGCGATGCGCTGGACTACGTGGCCGTCCACCGGCGCATCCGCGAGGTGGCGGCCGCCAACAGCTATCACCTGCTGGAGGCCCTCGCCACCCGGATCTGCCGGGCGCTGCTACGGGATTTCCCCGTCACCCGCACCGTGGTCACCGTGCACAAGCCCAATCCGCCCATCGCCAACTTCCTGGGCCGCGTCTCGGTGACCCTGGACCGCGACCGCGGGTGGCTCGACGGCCCGGCGGCGATGCGGTGAGCGGCGCCGCGGCGCACCTCGTCCCGCCGGACGGGCCCCAGGAGGTGGTCCTGGGCCTGGGCGGCAACCTGGGCGACCGGCTCCGCTACCTCCGCCAGGCGGCCTTCGCGCTGGCGGCCCATCCGGAGCTGGTGGTCACCGCCAGCAGCCGCGTCTGGGAGAGCGCCTACGTGGGGCCCGGCACGCAGCCCGACTACCTGAACCTCGTGCTGGTCGCCCGCACCGAGCTGGCGCCGGCCGCGCTGCTGGCCCTGGCCAAGGGGCTGGAGCAGCGGCTGGATCGTCCGGCGGCCGGTCACATGCGGCCGCGCACCGTGGACGTCGACATCCTGCTCTACGGCGACCGCACCGGCTCCGACCACCTGCTCACCCTGCCGCACCCGCGGCTGCGCGAGCGCGGCTTCGTGCTCGGTCCGCTGGCCGAGCTCCAGCCCGGTCGCGTGCTCCCGGATTGCGGGGAGACGGTGGCCCGGGCATGGTCTAGAATACGCGCGCAACAGGACGGGCCGTGGCTGCGGCCGCTGGCCGAGCCGCTGGTCAGCGGCGGGGCGGCGGCCGGCAAGGAGGAGTGGCGTGCTGCCCTGGCGGTACATTGTCGTTGAAGGCGTGATCGGCGTGGGCAAGACCAGTCTGGTCAAGCTCCTGGCCACGCGGCTGGCCGCGCGCGTGAACCTCGAGGTGGTGGAGGAGAACCCCTTCCTCGCGCGGTTCTACCAGGATCGCGCGGCCCATGCGTTCCAGACCCAGATCTTCTTCCTGCTCAGCCGCTACCGCCAGCAGCAGGCCCTGGCCCAGCCCGACCTCTTCCACGAGGCGGTGATCTCGGATTACCTCTTCGCCAAGGATCGGATCTTCGCCAACCTGAACCTGGCGGACGACGAGCTCGTGCTCTACGACCAGCTCGCGGGCATCCTCGAGGAACGCGTCCTGCGCCCCGATCTGGTGATCTACCTGCAGGCCAGCACGGATCTGCTGATGCGCCGCATCCGCCAGCGCGGCCGGGACTACGAGCGCGGCATGGATCCGGAGTACATCGAGAGCCTGGGCCGCGCCTACAACTTCTTCTTCCACCACTACCAGGACACGCCGCTGCTGGTGGTGGGGGCCGACCATCTCGATTACGTCGGCGTCCCGGGCGACCTCGACCTCCTGGTCGACCAGCTCCGTGAGCCCTTCCGCGGCACGCGGTACTTCGCCCCGCGCGCTGGCGGCGCCTGAGAAAGGACCCGCCATGTCCGGCCCGCCCAGTCTCGACGTGTTCGCCCGCTGCCGTGCCGAGAAGCGGCCGCTGGTGATGCTCACCGCCTACGACGTCCCCACCGCCACCCTGGCCGCCCGCGGAGGGGTGGATGCCCTGCTGGTGGGCGACTCCCTGGGACAGGTGGTCCTGGGCCTCGCCAGCACCCTGCCGGTGACCCTGGAGCAGATGATCCACCACACGGCCGCCGTGGCCCGGGCCGGGACCGGCCTGCCGGTGATCGCGGACCTGCCATACGGCACCTTCCACGTGGATCCGCGGGACACCGTGCGGGCCGGGCTGCGGCTGGTTCAGGAGGGCGGTGCGCAGGCGGTCAAGCTGGAGGGCGGCCGCGCCCGCCGCGCCCACGTCGCCGCCCTGCTCGATGCCGAGATCCCCGTCATGGGCCATCTCGGCCTGACGCCGCAGAGCCTCAACCGGCTGGGCGGCTACAAGGTCCAGGGGCGCGAACAGGCGGCCGCGGAGGCGCTGCTCGAGGATGCCCGTCTGCTGGCCGACCTCGGCTGCTTCGCCCTGGTGCTCGAGTGCGTGCCCGCCAGCCTGGCCGCGCGCGTCACCGGGACGGCGGGCGTGCCCACCGTGGGCATCGGGGCGGGCCGCGATTGCGACGGCCAGGTGCTGGTCTTCCACGACCTGCTCGGCCTCGGCGGCGAGTTCCAGCCGCGGTTCGTCAAGCGCTACGCCGAGCTGGGCGTCGCGGCGGCCGCGGCCGTCGGCGCCTTCGCCGAGGAGGTCCGCCAGGGGGTGTTCCCGGGCCCGCAGCACGCCTATGGCCAGGGCAAGGGTCAGCGGCGCCGGACCAGCGGTCCGGCCGATGGCGCCGGCGGCGCGGGCTACGCCGACGTCCCGGAGGAGTGAGGCCGTGGAGCTGCTGCATACCCGGGCCGACCTCGCCCGCCTCGACGGGCTGCGCCGCGGTCGGCGCCCGCTGGTCCTGGTGCCCACCATGGGTGCCCTGCACGAGG
>JAASSM010000451.1 GCA_021767885.1 bacterium
CGCCGACGTGGCCACCCTCGCGGCCCCCGAGTTCTCCGGCCGCCTCTCCGGCTCGCCCGGCTACGAGGCCGCCGCGCGCTGGGCGGCGCGCCGGTTCGGTCGTCTCGGCCTGGTCTCCGGCGGGGACAACGGGCACTACCTGCAGCACCTGACCATCGAGCACAACGCCATCACGGGCACGCCGCAGCTGGAGCTGGAGCTGCCCGACGGCACCGGCGTGGCCGCCACGCTGGGCACGGACTTCACCTGCCGCGGCTTCACCGGCAGCGGCGAGGTCACCGCCCCGGTGGTGTTCGTCGGCTACGGGCTGAGCGCACCGGACCGCGGGTACGACGACTACGCCGGCGTCGACGTCGCCGGCAAGGTGGTGCTCATGTTCAAGCCCAACCCCGGCTGGCAGCCGGATTCCCTGGGCTGGGACCGCGCCAGCGGGTTGCCCCGGCCCCGCGCCCGGACCGCACGGGAGCACGGTGCGCGCGCCGTCCTGTGGTGCGACGTGCCGCAGGAGGAGTCCTGGGCCCCCTACCGCGGTCCCATCGGCAGCGTCCTGCACGGCCCCGGCGAGCACGTGGGCGACGTGCCCCACCTCGAGCTGGACGTGGCTCTGGCCGACCGCATCCTCGGCGGCGAGGGAGCCACCGCCGCCCTGCGTACGCGCATCGACTCGCTGCGCGCCCCGCAGTCGCAGACCACCGGCGCGGTGGCCCACGTGGCGGTGACCGCCGAGTACGATCCCGAGCGCGAGACCTGCAACGTGGTGGGCATCCTGCCCGGCTCGGATCCCGAGCTGCGTGACGAGGCGCTGATCCTGGGCGCCCACCTCGACCACGTGGGCCGCCAGTCGCCGGAGGTCTACTTCCCCGGCGCCAACGACAACGCCAGCGGCAGCGCCGCCGTGCTGCGCCTGGCCGAGGCGTTCGCCAGCGCCGGCCGGGCCCCGCGGCGCAGCGTCGTGTTCGTGCTCTTCGCCGGCGAGGAGTCCGGGCTGGTCGGCGCCCGCCATCACGCCGCACACCCGGCGTTTGCGCCCGAGCGGACGGTGGCCATGTTCAACTTCGACTGCGTGGCCTGCGGCGACTCGGTGCGCATCGGTGGCGGCGAGTCGGCCCCCGAGCTGTGGAACCTGGCGCGGGAGCTGGACGCGGCGCACCATCGGCGCACCGTGGCCGCCACCTGGAAGGGCGGCGGCGCCGACGCCACGCCGTTCTTCGAGCGGGGCATCGCCACGCTCTACTGGGTGACCACCAGCGGCTACGAGCACCTGCACGTGCCCGGCGACACGCCCGAGACGCTCGACGGCGCCCTGTACGCGGATCTGGTCCGGCTGGCCTTCCGCACCGCCTGGGCGGTGGCGGATGCGCCGGCGGCGGCCGCCGCCGACACGGCGGTCGCCAGCCGCTGACCGGACGCCATGCTGGCCGGCACGCCGGCACCGGTCCGGCGGGACCGGGCCGGGCCGCTTGCCGCCCGTGGTGGCTGCGTCTATCCTCCGCGGTGTAGCCCGAAAGGACGTCGGCGGGCATGACCGCACCATCCCATCGCCTCGGCTCCCGATTCACGAGGTCTTGCCGCCGCCCGGCGTGGGCGTTGCTGGGCCTCGCCCTGCTGTTGCCGGGCATCGCCCATCCGGCGCTGGCCACGCCGGCTGACGCGGTGGACGTGGGCGCCCTCGGCGGCTGGCAGGGCCGCGAGGTCACGGGCCTGGAGCTGGAGGGCATGCCCGCGGAGCTGGTCAGCCGCGCCCGCGGCGGCCTCGCCCTCACGCCGCGGAGCAAGTTCCTCTCCCGGGACCTCGCCACGCTCACCGTGGATCGCGCGCGTGCCGACGCCGATCGCCTGCAGCTGCTGCTGGCCCGCTCCGGCTACCCCGACGCCCGCATCACCGCCACCGCCGCGGCCGACGGCCCCGACGGCGTCACCGTCACGTTCGACGTGGCGCCGGGCCCGGCGGTCCGGTACGGCGAGATCACGGTGCGCGGACTGCCCGACGCCGCGGCGGCGGTCCGCGACTCGGTGCCGGTGATCCTGGCCGGCGACCGGCGATTCTCCGACCAGGCCGTCTCCCGGGTCCGGTCCGAGCTCGACACCGCCATGCAGCGCGCCGGGCACGCTCGCCCCGACGTGCGGGTGACCGTCCACCGCGCCGCCGCCGACCGCGCCGACGTGACCTTCGTCTGCCGCCCCGGCCCGGTCTTCGTCTACGAGGACCTGGTGGTCTCCGGCGCGCCCCCGGACCTGGAGCGCCTGGTGCGGCGCGTGGTGAGCCTGGAACGCGGGACGCCCTACGCCCCCCGCGTGGCCGACGAGGCCCGGCGCTCCGTGCGCCGGCTGGGGCTGTTCCGCAGCAGCCGCTTCAGCAACGCCGTGGCCGACACCGGCACCCTCGACCTCGTGGCCGACCTCGCCCCGCGCAAGATGATCACCCTCGAGGCCGGCGTGGGCTCCTTCACCGACAACTGGTACGTGCTGAGCGCCGGCGTGACCCACCGCAACCTCTTCGGCGGTGGCCGCGGCGTCGCCCTGACCGGCCAGTACGCCACCCACGAACGCGAGACCGAGATCCGCACCTGGTGGCCCGCACTGCTCACCTCCCGTTCCCGCACCGACCTGCAGCTGCGGCGGCGGGTGCTCGACGAGGACAGCTATGGCCTGACCAAGGGCGAGCTCGAGCTCTCCACCCTGTTCGAGCACTGGCGCCACAGCTCGCTGCGCACGAGCGTGACGCTCAGCAACGGCGACCTGGAGTCCCGCACCGCCGATCCTGATGCCGAGCTGGCCCTCGAGGACGGCCTGCAGACGGTGTGGTCGGCCATGTGGTACCGCGACACCACCGACAGCCCCATCTTCCCCCGCGTGGGCAGCCGCTGGACGCTCACCGGCGAGGTCTCGGTGCCCGGCGTGCTCACCGAGGCGCCCTTCGCCGGCCTGCGGGGCGTGAGCACCCGCTACCTGCCCCTGGGCGCCCGCCGGACCCTCGCCCTGCGTCTGGATGCGGCCTGGGCGCGGCCGCTGGGCGATGCGGATGGCCTGCGGCCGGACCGCCGCTGGTTCGCCGGCGGCGTGAGCACGATGCGTGGGTACGGGCGCCACGAGC
>JAASSM010000452.1 GCA_021767885.1 bacterium
AGCGCGTCCACCTCGGCGGGCGTGCGCATCAGGGCGGCCTTGATGGCGTCCAGGCGCTCGCCGCCGGTCTGCACCAGCACCGCCGCGCCGCGCACCTGGCGCTGCAGCGCGGCCACCTGGTCGCGGAAGCGAGCGGCGGCCATGCGGTCGGCGCCCGCCGGCTCCTCGGGCTGCAGCGGGACCACGGAGAACGGCGCCGGCCCGGCCAGGCGCTCGTGCCGGCCGTCCTGGCGGCGCACCAGCTCTACGGTATAGTCGCCGGGCAGGGCGAGGTGGCCGCTCTCGCCGTTGCGCTCGCCGTCGCGCTCGGGGCTGGTGGACGGGTAGCGCAGGTCCCAGCTCACGCGGTGCAGGCCGGCCGCGGTGGGGCCGGGCACGTGGCGCACCACCGCGCCGTCCTGGTCGCGCACCGTCAGCAGCACCGCCGGCGCGTCCTCCAGCTCCTCCTCGCGCAGCGCCTCCCAGCCGGGCGTGGGCGTGTCCTCTCCGGCCTCCGCCAGCTCGCGCTCGCGTTCCTGGCGGGCCTCTTCGCGGGACAGCACGCTGTCGCGCAGGTAGTAGGTGAACACCGCGCCGAAGGGCGGGTTGGGGGCGGTGAAGAACGCCGCGCCCTGGGAGGCCTTCTCGCTGCCGCCGATGCCGCGCCGCTCCAGGTACCAGGGCGCCTCGCGCGGGGTGAAGAGGTGCGCCGGGCCGGCGAGCAGCTCCTCGCTCAGCTCGCGCAGCGGGGTGTAGTCGTCCAGGACCCAGAAGCTGCGGCCGAAGGTGGCGCCCACGAGGTCGTTCTCCCGGGTCTGGATCACCAGGTCGCGGAACGCGATGGTGGGCGCGTTGCCGGTGAGCTTCAGCCACCGCTCGCCGCCATCGAGGGTGACGAACACGCCGAACTCGGTGCCGGCGAAGAGCAGCTCCGGCTGGACGTGATCCTGGGCCAGCCGCCAGACCACGTGCCGGTCGGGCAGGTCGCCGGTGATGGCACGCCAGGAGCGGCCGCGGTCGGTGCTGCGGAAGACGTACGGCGCGAGGTCGCCCAGCTTGTGGGCGTCGGCCACGGCGTAGACGGTCTCGCGGTCGAAGCGGTCGGCCAGGACGTGGTTGATGTAGGCCTGCTCCGGCACGTCGGGCAGGTCGCCGCAACGGCGCCAGGTCCGGCCGCCGTCCTCGCTCACCTGCAGGAGGCCGTCGTCGGTGCCCACGTAGAGCAGGTCCGCATCGAGGGGCGACTCGGCGATGCCGGTGATGGTCCCGTACTGCGACATGGCCAGCAGGTCCCAGTGGGCGTCGATGCTCCAGACGCGGTCCATCATCGCGCGCCGCAGGCGGTCCTCGCCGCGGGTGAGGTCGCCGGAGAGCGCGCGCCAGCTGTCGCCGCGGTCGTCGCTACGCCACAGGCGCTGGCTGGCCACGTAGAGGCGGGCGGGGTCGTGGTGGCTGATGAGGATGGGGCCGTCCCAGTTCCAGCGGTCGGTCATCTCCTCGGCGCCGGGCATGGGGCGGATCACGGTGGACTCGCCGGTCTGCCGGTCCACGCGGTAGAAGTAGCACTGCTGGCTGCTGGCGTAGACGATGTCCGGATCGGTGGGATCGATGGCGGGCTGGTGGCCGTCGCCGCCGATGGGCACCCACCAGTCGCTGTTGCGGATGCCATGGACGTTGTCCGTGCGCACCGGGCCGTGCTGGGTGCTGTTGTCCTGGGTGCCGCCGATCACGTGGTAGAAGGGCTCGTCGTGATCCACGGCCACCTTGTAGAACTGGGTGACCGGCAGGTTGCCGACGAACTGCCAGTCCTGGCCCAGGTTCCAGCTCTGGTAGAGGCCGCCGTCGCACCCGGCCAGGAGGTAGTCGGGGTCGTGGGCCACGAAGGCCAGCGCGTGGTTGTCCACGTGCTTGTGCTCCTCGCCCACCGGCACGAAGGTGGTGCCGCCGTCGTGGGTCACCGCCATGCGCACGTCCATGAAGTAGACGCGGTCGAGGGCGTGGGGGCTGGCGAAGATCTCCTGGTAGTAGTGCGGGCCGGTGCCGCGGGCCACCTTGTCGCTCCGCTGCTGCCAGCTCTCGCCGCCGTCGGCCGAGCGCCAGAAGCCGCCGGTGCGGTTGCCCAGCTCGATGGCCGCGTAGACCACCTGCGGGTCCTGGGGCGAGACGGCCAGGCCGATCTTGCCCATGTCCTCGGTGGGCAGTCCGGTGGTCAGCTCGCGCCAGGTGCGGCCGCCGTCGGTGCTCTTGAAGATGCCCGATTCCGGCCCGCCGTTGATCAGGGCGGCCACGTCGCGGAAGCGCTGGTGCAGGGAGGCGTAGAGCACGTCGGGATCGGAGGGGTCGATCACCACCTCGTTGGCGCCGGTGTAGGGACCGGCGGCCAGGACCTGCTCCCAGACCTCGCCGCCGTCGGTGGTCCGGTAGACCCCGCGCTCGCCGCCCGCCGACCACAGCGGCCCCTGGGCGGCCACCCACACGGTGTCGGAATCCTCGGGGTGGACCACGATGGTGCCGATGTGCTCGCTGTCGGGCAGGCCCACGTTCTGCCAGGTCTGCCCCCCGTCGCGGCTGCGGTAGACGCCGTCGCCGTAGCCCACGTGCCGGCCGCTGACGTTCTCGCCGGTGCCCACCCAGACCACGTCCGGATCCTGCGGGTCGAGGGTCAGGCAGCCGATGGAGTAGCTGCCCTGGCCGTCGAAGATGCTCTGCCAGGTGGTGCCGGCGTTGGTGGTCTTCCAGACGCCGCCGCTGCCCACCGCCACGTACCAGGTGCCGGGGTCGTCGGGGTGGATGACCACGTCGCTGATGCGGCCGGACATGAGGGCGGGGCCGAGGGGGCGCAGCTCGAGGCCGGCCAGGAGCTCCTCGGTCAGGCGGGGCGCGTCGTCGGCGCGGGCGGTGGCGGGGGCGAGGGCCAGGACGGCCAGGATGGCCGGGATCGCCAGGACACAGGCCAGCGCAGGCACGCCGGGGCGGGGCAGGACGGGGCGGAGGGTCATGGGAGGGGTCGCTTTCGTTCACGGGTCCGGGCGAGGCGGCAGGGGCGGATCCTAGCACGCCGACCGCGCCGCCGGCCAGCGGAACGGCGACCCGCGGAACGGCGGCGGG
>JAASSM010000453.1 GCA_021767885.1 bacterium
CAGACCATCTGCGGGCCAATGCCGACGCCTTGGCGCAGATCGACGGCTGAACGGCACGCGCCGTGCGCAGCGGTCGCTACGTGCGGAGCGGTCGCTATGTGCGGAGCGGCCGCTAACTGCCCTCCGTGCGGATCCGCTGCACGATGGCGGTGGTGGACAGATCGGCGACCAGGCCCAGCACCCGCACGTCGCCGCCGTAACCTCTGACCAGCTCCGCACCGACCACCTCGTCGGGCGCGTAGTCGCCACCCTTGACCAGCACCTCCGGGCGCAGGGACTCCAGCAGCGGCTCCGGCGTGTCCTCGTCGAATCCCACCACCCAGTCCACGGCCGACAGCGCCGACAACACCCGCAGCCGCCGGGCCAGCGGGTTCACCGGTCTGCCGGGTCCCTTCAGGCGCTGCACGGCAGCATCGTCGTTCACCGCCACCACCAGCCGGTCTCCCAGCGCCCGCGCCTCCTCGAGGTAGGCCACGTGGCCAGCGTGGAGGATGTCGAAGCAGCCGTTGGTGAACACGATGCGCTCGCCGCGGGCCCGGGCCTGGGCCACCGCATCGGCGAGCTGCGCGCGGCTCAGCACGCCGCGATCGGCCCGCGGGCTCGCCGCCAGCGCCAGGGCCAGCTCCGGCCCGGTCACGGCGGCCGTGCCGGATTTACCCACGGCAATACCGCTGGCCACGTTGGCCACCTGGGCGCAGGCCACCGGATCCCAGCCCAGGCTGGCGGTCACCGCCAGCGCCGCCGCCGCCGTATCGCCGGCGCCGGTCACGTCGTAGACGTCCACGGGCCTGGCGGGGATGTGCTGATGAGCGCCGTCGGCGGCCACCACGGTCATGCCGCGCCCGCCCCGGGTCACCACCAGCGCGCCGAAGTCGTGCTCGCGGCACAGGGCCTGGCCCAGCCGGACCAGACCGTCGTCGTCTTCCCAGGGCCCGACAGCAGCCTCGAACTCGTGGGCGTTGGGCTTGACCAGGTCGGCCCCGGCGTAGCGGCCCAGAGGCTTATGCTTGGGATCGACCACCACCGGTACGCCGGCATCCCGCGCCAGCGCCACGAGCGGACCCGGGTCCGCCAGCGCGCCCTTGTCGTAATCCTGCAGCACCAGCGCGCTGGCGCCCTCGAGATGCGCCGCGACCCGCTCCCGCACCGCGGCAGACAGGTCCCGGGTCAGCATGCGCTCGAAATCCGCGCGCAGCAGCTGCTGATTCTGGCTCACCACCCGCAGCTTCAGCACGGTCGGCCAGTCGTCCACGGTGACGAAGTCACAGGTCACGCCGGCGGCCGTGAGTCCGGTCGACAGGGTCTCCGCGGCCTCGTCGTCGCCGACCAGGCCGACCAGGGTGCAGCGTGCGCCGAGGCTGGCCACGTTCAACGCCACGTTCGCCGCCCCGCCCGGACGATCCTCGGTGCGGCCGACGTCGATCACCGGAACCGGCGCTTCCTGGGATACGCGGCGGGCATCGCCGATCCAATAGCGGTCGAGCATGACGTCGCCGACCACGACCACGTGCACGCCTTCCAGGGAGGGTAAGTTCATGGCGGCAGAATACCATCGGGTGCGGATCCCGGTAACGCGCCGGATCGGCGGTGCCAGCCCCTGCCGCCGACGGCGACCCGGCCCCGGTCAATGGGCCGCCGACGGGCCGCCTGCTGGTAGAATGCCGCGCTGCCGACCGGATCCCGCCCATGTCGAAGCGCAGCCCCCGTTCCGGACCGTACCACCCTCGTATGTGGGGGTCCTGGCTCGTGGTGGGCCTCGCCTGGCTGGCGGCGCGCCTGCCGCTGACCTGGCTGCTGGCGCTGGGCCAGGGTATCGGCCTGGCCGGCTACCGGCTGGCGCGGCACCGCCGGCACGTCACCGAGGTCAATCTGGCACTGTGCTTTCCGGAGCTGCCGGACGCGGAGCGCCATCGCCTCGCCCGGGAATCGTTCCGTCACGCCGGCGTCAGCATCGCCGAGATGATCATGGTGTGGCTCAATCCCCGACGGCAGCTGGCCCCGCGCTTCGAGATCCACGGCATCGAGCACCTCGAGCAGGCAAGCGACGCCGGCCGGGGGGTGCTGCTGCTGGCCGGCCACTTCTCCTGCATCGACGTGGCCAGCGGCCCGGTATCGGCCCTGACGCCGATGGACGTGATCTACCGGGAGAACAAGAACCCGGTCTGGGAGTGGCTGCAGGTGCACGGCCGGCGTCACTACTTCGACCACGTGATCGAACGGGAGGACACGCGGCGGATCCTCAGAAACCTGAAGGCGGGCCACGTGATCTGGTACGCCGCAGACCAGGACTACGGGCGCCGGCACTCGGTGTTCGCGCCGTTCTTCGGCCGGCAGGCGGCCACCATCACCGCCACCGCCCGGCTGGCCCGCTTCAACGACTCGCCCGCACTGCTGATCAGCCAGCACCGTAACCTGGCCACGCGCACCTGGGAGGTGCGTTTCCATCCCCCTCTGGACGGCTTTCCGAGCGGCGACGACGAGGCGGACGCGGCCCGGGTGAATGCCGTCATCGAAGCCGCCGTGCGCACCCGCCCCGAGCAGTACCTGTGGGCCCACCGGCGCTTCAAGACCCGTCCGCCGGGAGAGCCCGACCCTTACCGCGCGCCGACGGGTTGACCGTCGGCCAGCGCCGCCAGGCGGCGGGCGCCGGCGGCCACCGAGAACGTCTCCTCCACCCGCTGTCGGGCGCGCCGGGCCAGCGCGGCCAGCGTGCCCGCATCCGCGGCCGCCCGGGCCTCCACCAGGGCCTCTGCCAGAGCCTGCGGCGTGTGGGGGTCGAAGTGCAGACCGGCATCCCCCAGCACGAAGCGCGGGCCCGGCGCCGGTCCGCACAGCACGGGCACCCCGGCGGCCATGGCTTCCAGAGCCACCATGCCGAAGGCCTCCCGGTCGCCGGAGGGCAGCAGCAGCAGATCGAAGGCCGGCATGCAGCGCGCCGCGTCCGCGACGAATCCCCTGACGTTGACGGGCAGATCGGCGGCGGCGGACTCCACCCGTGATTTCAGCGGTCCGTCGCCGAGCAGGGTCAGCCGGACTCCGGGCCCGGGATGCCGGGCGGCGCGCCAGCGCTCGACCGCCGCCCGGAA
>JAASSM010000454.1 GCA_021767885.1 bacterium
GCGGCCACGATCACCGCGCTGCTCGAGGCGCTGGCAGCCACGGGGCTGGAGCAGGAGGTGGCCGTGGATTTCGTGCGCTGGACGCCCGACGGCGTGGAACTCGTGCTGCAGGGGGACGGCTGCCGGCTGCGCCTCGGCCGGGAGGATCTCGCCGGCCGGCTGCAGCGGTATCTGGTCGGCCGGCAGCAGGTGCCCGCCGGGGCGGTGGTGGACCTGCGCTTCGATGATCGCATCACCTTCGTCCCGCCGGCCGGTTCGTGACCGGCGACCGGAAAGGACCCGGGGCATGACCGAGGGCCGCCTCATCGTCGCCTGCGACTTCGGATCCAGCGCCTTCCGCGGCATCGTGGCCGAGACCGGCGCCGGTGGCGAGCTGCGCGTGCTCGCCGGTGCGACCTGCCGGGCGCAGGGCTTCCAGGATGGCGACTTCGTGGACGTCAAGGCCGGCAGCCTGGCCATCTCGCAACTGGTGCGGGATCTGCAGGAGGCGGCGGACGTGGACATCCGTGGTTTCGGCTTCAACATCGCCGGCTCGCACCTGCGATCGGTGGAGGCCACGGGCCAGATCCCCATCGGCCCGGGCGCGCGCGAGATCACCGACCGCGACGTCGACGACGTCATGGCCATGGCGCGCAGCCTGACCATCCCCTTCAACCACTGCATCCTGGCCGTCAACCCGGTGGAGTTCACCGTCGATCGCGTGGGCGGCATCCAGGATCCGCGCGGCCGTCAGGGTAGCCGACTGGAGGTCAAGGCGCACCTGATCACGGGGTCCAGCTCGGTGATCAGCAACATCGAGAACGCCGTGGACAAGGCGGGCTACCAGGCGGCCGGGTACGCCGTGGACGTCCTGGCGACTGCCACCTGCCTGCTCACCCCGGCGGAGCGGGAGGAGGGCGCGCTGCTCATCGACGTCGGGGGCGCGGTCACCAGCTGGGCGGTGATCGGCGGCGGTCGCCTGCTGGGCATGGGGGCCACGCCGTGGGGCGGCGGCCACCTCACCGCCGACCTCGCCAGCGGGCTGCGCGTCGGTGCCGAGGCGGCCGAGGCGGTCAAGTGCGACCGCGGGGTGGTGCTGCGCAGCCTGGTGGAGGACGTCGACGTCAACGTGCTCTTCGAGCAGGAGGATCCCGAGGAGACGCCCGGCCTGGTGGCCGCCATCCTCGAGCCCCGCATGGAGGAGATCTTCTCGCTGGTGAAGGACGCCCTCGGGCCGGGACTGCCCCTGTCGCGCCTGGGCGCCGGGGCGGTGCTCACCGGCGGGGGCAGCCGTTGCCGGGGCTCGCGGGAGCTGTGCGAGGAGGTCTTCGGGCTGCCGGTCCGCGCCCGTTACCTCCCGGAGTCCGTCACCGGCAGCGAGCATCTGCCACCGGGCCAGTGGGCCACCGCTCTCGGACTGGTCATGTGGAGCGGTGGCGGCGAGGCGGCCACCGGCGATCAGCCCGCCCGCGGTGCCGGCGGGCGCGGCCTGCGGGACCGGATCCGGCGCTGGCTCGGGCGCACGGGCGCCGCGTGAGCGCCGCCGCCGCGCTGGCGGCTTTTCTCTTGGCCAGCGCCGGCCGGCATGTTAACAATGTCCGCGTGGGGCCACGGACGGTCCGCACGCCAGCCCATCTCATGGAGGAGGCGGGTTCATGAACATCCAGTTCGCACCCGACAATACCCCGCAGCGGCGGGTGAAGATCAAGGTCGTCGGCGTCGGGGGAGCCGGCGGCAACGCGGTGGACCGCATGATCGCCAACGGCCTCTCCGAGGTCGATTTCTACGCCGTCAACACCGACGGCCAGGCCCTCGACCGGTCCCGCGCCCACCAGACCCTGGTCATCGGCAACGAGCTCACCCGCGGCCTCGGCGCGGGCGGCGATCCCCAGATCGGACGCCGCGCGGCCGAGGAGGACCGCGAGGTGCTCGCCGCCATGGTTGAGGACGCCGACATGGTGTTCGTCACCGCCGGCATGGGCGGCGGCACCGGCACCGGCGCGGCCCCCGTGGTGGCGGAGGTGGCCCGTGCCAGCGGCGCGCTCACCGTCGCGGTGGTCACCCGGCCGTTCCTGTTCGAGGGCTTCCGACGCATGGAGCAGGCCGAGGCCGGCCTGGCCGCGCTGCGCGAGCACACCGACGCCCTGCTGGTGATCCCCAACGAGCGGCTCATGGAGATCGACCTGCCCGACGGCGCCATGACCGAGGTCTTCGGCATCGCCGACAACGTGCTCTACGAGGCCACCCGCGGTATCAGCGACATCATCGCGCAGCACGCCGTGGTGAACCTGGACTTCGCCGACGTGCGCACCGTGATGCAGGACAGCGGCGCCGCCATCATGGGCACCGGCCGCGCCGCCGGGGACGACCGCGCCACCCTGGCCGCCGAGAAGGCCATCAACTCGCCCCTGCTGGAGAACGTGGACATCCATGGCTCCCGGGCGGTGCTGGTCTACCTGGCCGCCGGCAACGTGGGCCGGGACGATCTCCGCGGCGCCATGGGTTACATCCAGCAGGCCGCCGGGGCGGAGGCCCACGTCTTCTTCGGCTTCGCCAACGACGAATCCCTGGGCGAGGATCTGCAGGTGACCGTGATCGCCACCGGATTCCCTGCCGGGCAGCAGCGCCCGCAGGCCGGCCCGACGCGCGCCGTGGCCGCCGGGGACCCGGGCGCCGGGGACCCGCCGCTGGCGGACGCGGAGGCGCCGGCCCGGAACCTGCCGTCGCCGGAGGCCGCCATGGATGACGACGGTGCACCGGATCGGGAGGCGGCGGCCTCCGCGCGCGCGGCCGCGGCCGCCCATGAGCCCATGACCGCCGCGGACGACCCGCCCGCGCAGCCCTCCCCGGAGCGTCCGGCCACCGCCGATGCCGGCCCGCCGGACGGGGTCTCGCCGGCGGCGACGGAGCCGGCCGGGCGCGACCCGCAGCCGCGGCCCGCGGTGGAAACCGGGCCGGATTGCGGTCCAGTGGCCGGATCGGTGCCGCAGCCCGAGCCGGAGCTGCAGCCTGATCCGGAGCCGGAGCCGATGCCGGAAACCGGGCCGTCGTGGGAATCGGAGCCGCAGGCCGGGTCCATGCCGCCGTTCACGGCGGAGTCGTCGA
>JAASSM010000455.1 GCA_021767885.1 bacterium
CGGCGGTGACCAGGTTGCCGCGCTGGTGGATCCGCCGGCGCAGCCAGTCCAGCAGCGGTCCGCACTGGCCGCGGGCGAGCTGGTCGTCCAGTTCCGGCAGGTCGGCGCGCGCCGCGTTCCAGAACATGGTGGCGTAGAGGTTGCCCAGGGTGTAGGTGGGGAAGTAGCCGAAGGCGCCCATGCACCAGTGGATGTCCTGCAGGGGGCCGGTGCGCTGGTCGGCCACCTCGATGCCGAGCAGCTCGCGGGCCTTCTGCTGCCACACCGCCGGCACGTCGGCGGTCTCGATCTCCCCGCCGATGAGCGCCCGCTCGATCTCCAGCCGCAGGATGATGTGCAGGTTGTAGGTGACCTCGTCGGCCTCGATGCGGATGGGCGCGGGGCGGACCACGGTCAGCGCTCGCTGCAGCGTCGCGGCGTCCAGGCCCGGGAGCTGCTGGGGGAACGCTCGCGTCAGGCGCGGCGCCAGCCAGCGGCAGAACGCCAGGCTGCGGCCCACGTGGTTCTCCCAGAGGCGCGACTGCGACTCGTGGATGCCCAGGCTCAGGGCCTGGCCGGCTGGCAGGTCGGCGTGGTCGGAGGGCAGGCCCTGCTCGTAGAGGGCGTGGCCGCCCTCGTGGAGGGTGGAGGTCAGGCCGGTCAGGGGGTCGGCGGTGCTGAAGCGGGAGGTGACCCGCACGTCCCCCGGGCCCGGCGACTCGGTGAACGGGTGGGCGGAGACGTCCAGACGGCCGCACTGGAAGTCGTAGCCGATCACCGCGAGCACCTCGTGGCTCAGCTCGGCCTGCGCGGCCTCGTCATACGGGCCGGCCGCCAGGGTGAACCCGGTGTTGACGGCCGGGTCCAGACGCCCGAGCAGCTCGGTGAGCGCCGCGCGCAGCGCGGTGAACACGGGCACGATCTCGGCGGTGCGGGCGTCGGGCTCGTACTCGTCCAGCAGGGCGTCGTAGGGCTCCTCGCCGATGCCCAGGGCGGCGGCCTCGCGGCGCTTGAGGTCCACCAGGCGGGCCAGATGGGGGGCGAAGCGGTCCCAGTCGTCTTCGCGCCGGCCCTGGACCCACTCCGGGTGCGCGAGGGCGGTGGCCTCGGCCAGCTCGCTCACCAGCGCCGCCGGCAGACGCAGGGCGCGGTCCCGGCGCCGCCGGGCGGCGCGGACGTTGGCCTGCAGCCCGGGCGCGGCGTCCGGGTCGGCGGACGCGGCCTCCAGCAGCTCGCCCAGCTCCGGGGCGGTGAGCTTCTCGTGGATCACGCCGGCGAGGGCGGCGCGGTGGTTGCCCCGCGCGCGGGCACCGCCCGGCGGCATGACCACCTCCTGGTCCCAGCCCAGGACCCCCATCACGCCATCGAGGCGCTGCAGGGTCTGCAGGCGGTCACGGAGGTCCTCGTGGCGTTCGAACATCGCGGCTCCCGGGGTTCGGGTCAGATCTTGCGGCTGCGCTCGAGGGTGTCGGTCAGGGTGGCGATCACGTCCTCGCGAGCCTGGGCATCCAGGGCCAGGATCTCCTGCAGGGCGTCCCCGATGTGGGGGATGTACTTCTGGATGTAGCTGGCCTTCTGATGGGCTTCCTTCTCGCGCTGGCGGCGGCGGATGAAGCGATGCAGCTGCCGGCCGGCCTCCTGGAGCGCGAGCTTGAACTCCTTGATGATCTCCGGATAGTGGGCCACCGCCTCCTTGCTCTCGCTGGTGAACGGGACCCACACCGAGGCGATGTGCACCAGGATCACCAGCGGCCCGGTGGGCAGGGCGCCCTTGCTCTGCTGCAGCCCGTAGCTGCGCCAGTTGCTGGTGAGCACCGACTTGGTGATGGCGCAGGCGGAGTTCTGGTAGAGCAGCGGCACGCGGTTGGCGAAGCGCATCACCCGGGCGAGCTCGTCGCCGGGCAGCTCCCCGCCGTAGGCCAGGCCCACCTCCACCTGGAAGGGATTGCCCCGGTAGACGGCGGCCGGGCGGGTGACCGAGGTGTAGAAGTCCGCCTCCACGCCGCTCTTCAGGCCGGCCATGACCAGATCCTCGCCGATGGGCGAGAGGCAGTCGGTGGGCGGGGAGGGGATCCGCGTGGAGTTGATGGCGTCCAGCAGGTGGCGGATGTCGTCCTGCACCATGCGCTTCGGGTTCTTGCGCGGGGGCAGGCCGGCGGCCGCGAGGATCTGGTCGCAGGTCTTGGGCCCCACGCGGCAGAACTCCTCCTTCAGGAAGCTGCTCACGTTGCGGCAGGCGGTGTCCTTGGCCATGCGCGCCAGCAGACCCAGCTCCACGCCGTACGGGTGGGGCTTGATCTCCCGCGCCTCCTCCGGCACCTCCTCGGTGGCGTTGGGATAGACGCGCTTCTCGCCCTTGGGATTGACGTAGGTCAGGTGCAGGTGCGGGTTGGCGATGGCGGTCTGCTCGAGGTACGTGTCCACCGAGTGCTGCCCCCGCTTGTAGCTGCCGGTCAGGACGATCTCCACCCGCGTGCCATGGTCCTTCTCCCAGATGGTCTCCTCGTCGGCGGTGACCACCGGCTCGTTCTTCTTCATGTCCAGGTGCAGGATCACCCGGCGGGCGGGCTTCCTCGGCCCGGTGCGGGTGTAGATGGTCACGGGCTTGCCCGTGGTCAGCTGCCCGTACATGCCGGCGGCCGAGATGCCGATGCCCTGCTGGCCGCGGCTCTGCTTCAGGGAGTGGAACTTGGAACCGTAGAGGAGCTTGCCGAAGATCCGCGGCACCTGGGCCGAGACGATGCCCGGGCCGTTGTCCTCCACGATGATCCGGTAGTGCTCCTCGCGCTGCACCGGCGTGCGGCTCTTGCCGTTCTTCCCGTTCTTGCCCGACCCCTCGAGGCTGGGCAGGTCCAGCCCCTTGAACCGGTCCTCCTCCGGCCGGATCTCCACCAGCAGGCGCGGCGCGAATCCCGACTCCTCGCAGGCGTCGAGGCTGTTGTCCACGGCCTCCTTGATGGTGGTCAGCAGCGCCTTGGCCGGCGAGTCGAAGCCGAGCAGGTGGCGGTTCTTGGTGAAGAACTCGCTGATGGAGATCTCGCGCTGCTTGGTGGCCAGCGACTCGGCCGTGCCAGGGGTGCGGGTACGCGCAGCCATGCCGGGTTC
>JAASSM010000456.1 GCA_021767885.1 bacterium
CGCAACCGCATCCTGCTCAAGGCGCCCATCACCACCCCCCTGGGCGGCGGCTACAAGAGCCTGAACGTGACCCTGCGCAAGTCGCTGCGGCTGTTCGCCAACGTGCGGCCCTGCCGCTCGTTCCATCCCTACGTGCGCACCAACTTCCCGGACATCGACCTGGTGATCATCCGCGAGAACGAGGAGGACCTCTACGCCGGCATCGAGCACCAGCAGACCGGCGAGGTGGTCCAGACGCTGAAGCTGGTGTCGCGGCCCGGCTGCGAGGCCATCTGCCGCTACGCCCTGGAGTACGCACGGGCCTACGGGCGCAAGAAGGTCACCTGCCTGACCAAGTCCAACATCATGAAGCTCTCCGACGGCCTCTTCCAGAACACGTTCCAGGAGCTGGCGAAGGAGTACCCGGAGCTGGAGACCGAGCACCGGATCATCGACATCGGCGCCGCCGTGGTGGCCGCCCACCCCGAGGAGCTGGACGTGGTGGTCACGCTCAACCTCTACGGGGACATCGTCTCGGACATCGCCGCCCTGGTGGCCGGGTCGGTGGGCCTGGCGGGATCGGCCAACGTGGGTGTGGATGCGGCCATGTTCGAGGCCGTCCACGGATCGGCACCGGACATCGCCGGGCAGGACCTCGCCAACCCCGGCGGCCTGCTCCGCGGCGCGATCATGATGCTCGTGCACCTGGACCAGGGCGACGTGGCCGAGACCATCGCCAACGCCTGGCGCGTGGCCCTGCAGGACGGCATCCACACCGCCGACATCTACCGCGAGGGCTTCAGCAAGGAGCGCGCGGGCACCCGGCGCTTCGCCGAGGCGGTGATCGAGCGGCTGGGCCAGACGCCCGAGCAGAAGGAAGTCCACTACCAGACCCGGGGCATCCACATCGAGATGCCCGTCCCGCCGCGCCGCGAGAAGACGCTGGTGGGTATCGACGTGTTCATCGACTGGGACGAGGCCGACCGCGACCCCGACGTGCTCGGTGACCGGCTGCGGACCTGCGATGGCGACGGCCTGAAGCTCAAGCTCATCACCAACCGGGGCGTCCTGGTCTATCCCGGGGGCCTGCCGGAGACCTTCTGCACCGACCACTGGCGCTGCCGGTTCGTGGCCACCGACGGTCCGATCACCCACGGCCAGATCTCCAGCCTCATGCTACGCATCGCCAACACGGGGTTCGACTTCATCAAGACCGAGCACCTGTACGAGTTCGACGGCGAGCGGGGATACTCGCTGGCGCAGGGAGAGTAGCGGCCGGCCGGTTCCCTCCGACAGACCGGCCGCAGACACGCATGCTCCTGCGCTCATCCCGCCTCGGGCCCTCGCTCGGCACCCGGCAGGGTGTCCTGGGCGCTGCCGGTGGGCACGCCGTCGGCGTCCTCGCCGAGGTCGTCCCGCCAGGAGCGCCAGCGCTCGAGGGCGAGCAGGACGCCGGTGATGATCATCGCCCCGACGAGCGCCAGCACCCAGTAGGGCGCACCGAGCACGCCGGCCAGGGTGATCTCCCCCGGCCCCCGGCTCATGGGCGCCAGGTAGGGCTCGGCATAGCCGTACGCGAGAGCGCCGAGCAGGGCGCCGGCCACGGTGCCCCAGGCGTCGCGGTAGCCAGCGCCGATCTGGGCGAGCACCGTGCCGGGGCAGGCGCCGGTCAGCGCCATGCCCGCGCCGAAGAGCAGGCCGCCGGCGATCACGGCCGGGTAGATGGCCGCCTTCGGATGCAGCTCGGCCAGGCCGGTGGCGGTCATCACCGCCAGGACGACCATGGTGGTGGCGATGGCCGAGAGGAACATCTTGATCAGCAGCCAGCTGCGCAGCTGGAACTGTCCGATGATCACGCCCGGCTCGAAGACGCGGCCCTTCTCCAGGGCGAACCCGAAGACCAGGCCCATGAGCGCGCCGGTGATCATGTAGGTCGCAGCCATGGTGAGCCTCCTCTAGAGCTTGCGGTACAGGCGGCTGACGGCGATGCCGCCGATGAAGAAGCTGATGGTCACCAGGATGGAACCCACCGCGAGCTGGCCCACGCCGGAGAGCCCGTGGCCGCTGGTACAGCCGCCGGCCCAGCGAGCGCCGAACAGCAGGACGAAACCTCCCAGGAACGCCATCCAGGTGCGGCGTCCGAGCGCATCCATGCCCACGGCCTTGCGCCAGGCCGGCGAGAAGCGCTGGCGCCGCGCGCCCGACAGCCGCATGGAGAGCCACGCGCCCACGGCGATGAAGACCACCATGGTGCCCTGCCAGAGGTACTTCATGGACGTCATGTACTTGTCCATGTAGGCGATGTCCTGGATGTCGCCGTCGACGACGCCGGCGCCGTGCGCGGCCACCGAGACGTAGGACGACGATGCGCCGATGGGCGAGGTGATGACCAGCAGCGCGGGGATCTGCAACAGCCCGATCACGATGCCCGCCACGTACGGGGACCAGGCCTTGCGTCGTAGGAATTCCACGGGGAGACCTCCCTTCCTCCGGCCAGCGGCCGGGATGGGCCCGTGAAGGGCCACCTGCTCCCACCGTTAGATCGGGAACCGCTGGGCGGCAACGGCGCCTCGACGCGCGTAGACTGTCCGCGAGCCACCGTCCCGTCACCGGCCGGCTGCTGCCTCGCGCGGTGGCCGGCGACCTCCAGGAGGCCTTCATGTCCCGGACCACCGACCTGCTCGGGCCCGACGGCGCCCGTTACCTGCACCGCCTGGCCACCACCGAGGAGAGCGCGGTCAAGCGCCGGCTGCGCGAGCACACCGACCAGCTCGCACATGCCAACATGCAGATCTCCCCGGAGCAGGGTCAGCTGCTGGGCTTGCTGGTGCGCATGCTCGGAGCGCGGCGGGTGCTCGAGATCGGCGTCTTCACCGGCTACAGCGCCCTGTGCATGGCCGAGCACCTGCCCCCGGGCGGCCAGCTGGTGGCCTGCGACGTCTCCGAGGAGTCCACGGCCCTGGCGCGGGTGTTCTGGGAGGAGGCCGGCATCGCGGACCGCATCGACCTGCGCCTCGCGCCGGCACTGGAGACCGTGCAGTCGCTGCTGGACGCGGGCGAGGCCGGGCGGTTCGACCTCGCCTTCATCGAC
>JAASSM010000457.1 GCA_021767885.1 bacterium
CGGGCGGCCCCGCTGATCAGGGTGACCTTGCCGGCGAGTCGGTGCATGCGTGGGGGCCTCTCCTGCTGGTGGCGGGCGATGGGATGGCCGGAATCATACCACGACCGAGGCGCGCCGGGACGCCGGTGCCGTGGGACGGGCCGGCGGCGCGGGGCCCCCCGGGGGGCCCCCGGCCGGTCTCGACGCGTGCCCGCGCACGCACCGCAGACGACGTCCCTCGGCACGTCCTGGCCATCGAGGCCGATCGTCCAGGTCACCGCACGATGGTCAGGCTCCGCGCTGCGAAGCCGGCGAGCGACCCGCCGCTGCCGGCCAGCTCCGCCACGCACCGGTACACGCCCGACGGCAGGTCCCGGCCCCGCGCGTCGCGGCCGTCGAAGCTCCACTGCGCACGGCCCGAGCCGTCGGCCGTCACCGTGGCGGCGCGCACCAGCCGGCCCCGCAGGTCGATCACCCGCAGCGCCACGGTGGCGCCGGCCGGCGCGGACAGCGCCACGCGGGTGGCCGGGTTGGCCGGGTTGGGCCAGGGCGCGGCCATGCTCAGCAGCGCCGGGGGCAGCCCCGCGTCGCCAG
This sequence comes from bacterium, assembly GCA_021767885.1. Next base: position 574 of record JAASSM010000457.1, read on the forward strand.
GACCGCCGCCGCCGGAGAGGTCGTCCCCCACGCCCACCGGGCCGTCGGTGCGGGGGATGGCCAGCAGTGCCGGGGGCAGGCCGGTGCTCACCGGCGCGGTGGTCAGCTCGGCGCCGGTGGCGGTGTCGAAGACCCGCAGGCCGGCGTGGCCCAGCTCGCGGCTGGCCACGAAGAGCTGGAAGTCGCCGTCGCAGGCGAGGTCGGCGTGGTCGTACCCGGTGCCGGCGTGGACCACGGAGATCGGGCCGGCGGGCTCGCCGGGGGTGCCGGGCTGGTAGGTCTTGACGTGGGTGGTCCAGTCCGCGTCGGTGACCACCACGAAGCGGCCGTGCGCGTCGGTGTCCAGGCCCACCAGGTCGCCGCCCAGCGCGGCCTCGGTCACCTCCAGGCCCAGGGACACGCGCGCGGCGGGGTCGATCACGTCCACGCCGCCGTCCTGCACGCCGTACCAGCCCACGCAGGCCACGAGCAGCCGGCCGCCGTCCGCCACGATGCGCCCGTACGGGTTGGGGGCGGACAGCAGGATGCCCTGGGGGCCGGGCAGGGACGGGTCGGCGTCCACCCATTGCCGGGTGGCGTGGTCGAGCACCAGGAGGTAGCTGTCGCCCACCGGGGCGTACCAGCCGTCGCGGTCGAGGCGCTGGCAGCTGACGTAGACCACGTCGTCCTGGACCAGGAGCCAGCCGGTCTCCGGCAGGCCGTCCGCGTCGGCGAACGGGGCGGTGCTCACCACGTGGAGGATGTCGCCGGTCTGGGGGTCGACGTGGAGCAGCTCGGCGGTGTCGTAGCAGGAGACCCAGGCGGTGCCGTCGCTGGCGAAGCCGATGTCCTGCAGGTTGCGTCCCAGGCCGAGGCTGTACTGCCGGATGGTGGCGAAGCCCTGGGCGGGGTCGAGCACCTGGACGTTGTCGGCGCCGCCGCGGTTGACCACGTAGAGCAGGCCGTCGTGCCAGCGGGCCACGGCGTCGTGGTAGACGGGCTCGCCGTCGCCCGTCACGGCATACGGGGACGACATCTGCAGGCCGTGGACGTGGGCGGAGGAGTTGTAGTCCGAGGCCAGGACCGCGCCCAGGGCCTGGGCCCGGGCGGTGGACGGGGCGATGAGCGAGGCCAGCAGGGCGAGCAGGGCCAGCACGGCGAGCATGGCGAGCATGGCGCGCCTGGCGCGTCTGGCGAGCAGGCCGGACAGCGGGCCGGTGACGATGGCGACGGACGTTCCCATGGCGAGGCTCCTCCGGTGCGCGGTGGCGCGTTGCAGGCGATCCCGGTGCGTGGCCACCGGGCGCGGGGTCTTCAGTGCCAGTGCACCGCCACCCGCAGCGAGCGCCCGGGCAGCGGATAGCCCTCCACGTCGTGGAGGCGACGATCGGTCAGATTGATCACCTCGGCGGTGACCGTGGCGGTGTGGCCGGCGCCCCAGACGCCGCCGGTGAACGTGCGTCCGAGCGCCAGGTTGATGAGCGTGCGCGGGGCGACGCGGGCGTCGGGGTCGTTGTAGAGGTCGGTGAAGGACGCGGACTCGTGGATCACCGACACCGCCGGCTGCCACGGGCCCAGGTCCCAGCGCAGGTCGCCGAAGACCTCCCACTCGCTGAGGAACGGCAGCCGCTTGCCGTGGTAGGTCGGGTCCTGGCCGTGACCGTGGTGGGCGTCCTGCCAGGTGACCGCCAGGTTGGCGGACACCGGGCCACGCTCCACCGCCACCTCGCCCTCGAGGCCCTCGGCGCGGGTGCGGCCCACGTTCTCGGCGCGCGTCTGGCTCAGGCCGGACACGTACCACAGGATGGTCTTCTCGGTGACCTGGGAGAACCAGGTCGCGCGCACGGCGGCGCCCAGGTCCGCCAGCTGCCAGCGCAGGCCCACGTCGCGGCCGGTGATCTCCTCGGCCTCCAGCTCGCGATTGCCCACCAGGCCGCCGGGCTGGCCGAACAGCTCCACCCAGGTGGGCGGCCGCACGCTCTCGAACCAGTGAGCCTCCACCGTCAGGTGCTCGGGCACCGCCTCCCAGGCGACGTTCACCGCGGGCGAGACGGCCTCCGACGTGTGCGCGACGCCGGCCTCCTCGGGCATCCAGGGCAGGCTGGGGATGGGCGGGAAGTCGTCTCGCTGGCGCTGCCAGCGCCACTGCGGGGTGATGCCCAGGCGCAGGTCGCGCAGGGCGAGGCCCAGGCTGGCGAAGGCCGTGACGGTGCGCCGGTTGCGGCGGGGCGACGGGTCGCCGGCGATGCTCTCGCGGTACCACTGCAGGCGGCCGTCGGCGCCGGCGGTCAGGCCGAGGTCGCCGGCGGGGAAGAGGCTCGCCACGCCCAGCGCCTCGCCCACGGCCTCGAGGTCCCAGATGGGAGACCACACCGCCCGCGCGAGCAGGTCCTCGCTGGTGGCCTGGTTGGTGCCGGCCGGGTCCAGGCCCACCTGGCGCTCGGGGTCGTGCAGGCGGTCCTCGGCGCGGGAGAAGGCGAGGTCCAGGCTCAGGTCGCGGCCGGCGGTGATGGCGCCC
>JAASSM010000458.1 GCA_021767885.1 bacterium
CGGCGGGATCGCCGGGGCGGACGCGGAAGAGGATGCCACTGACCACCGCCGCCACCGCGAGCCAGCCGGGATACCAGTCCGCAGGGATGGCGAAGAACCCGCCGGCCAGGATCCCGCTGGCCAGCAGCGTGATCACCGTGAAGCCGCGGCTGCGGGAGAAGATGGCCGGCAGGGCGCTCGAGACCACGCCCGCGGCCAGCAGCATCAGCGGGTTCATGAAGTTCGAGCCCAGGGGCGTGCTCGCCGCGTAGATGATGTCCCCGGTCAGCAGGCCCACCAGCAGGCAGAGCGCCTCCGGCCCGTTGGTGATGAAGCCCACCGCGGTGCCCAGGCCGGGCATGTCCCGCAGCGCCTCGATGATCACCTCGATGGCCGCGCCCACCACGAACATCACCAGCATGATGAGCAGCGCGCCCTCGATGGAGCGCGGGACGTCGCCGCCGCTGACCAGGGCAGAGACCAGGAAGAACGCCACCACCAGCGCGCTGATGACCAGGTCCAGGGGCTGCAGCAGGACCAGGCCACGGATCACCAGGCCGCGGGGCTTGCGGGGCGGGTCGATGGTCATGGACGCTCCTCGGCGGTTCGTGGGCTCCGCGCATCATCGCTGCGCCCGGGAGCTTTGGCAAGCAACGACCCGGGCCGGTGGCCGCGTGTCCGGCGCCCCGCCGCGAATTCGCTGGTTGCGGGCGAGCCGCCCCGGGTACCATGGTCGGCATCATGATCGATCGCGAGCAACTCATCGCCGCCGCCACCGCCATCGGAGACCGGGCTGCGGAGGCGGCCACGCCCCTGCGCGAGCTCTTGGCCGCCGGTCGCCTGACCGCGGTCGCGGACGCGCCGCTGCCCACCTTCCGGCTCGACGGGCAGACGCACGTCGTGCGGCGCCACCAGTGGATCCACCAGGGCCAGCCGGCCCTCGAGGAGCGCCTGGTGGTGGCGTTCGGCGAGTGGCGGCACCTGCAGGGCGCCGGCCGCGGCGAGTCCGACCGCCAGCACGAGCGGCTGCTGCGGGCGGCCCGGCGCGAGGGTCTGCAGGACGCCCTCGAGGACGCGCTGGACCTGGCCCTGGAGCAGGCCCGGCAGCGGCTGGTGGCCAACCCGGCCGATGGCGACCTGGCCGCGCGCCTGACGCTCCTGGAGGATCTGGCCGGCGAGTTCCCGGGCGAGGACATGCCGTGGAATCCCCAGCACCGCCAGGTCTTCTTCAAGGGCGTGGTGGACGTGGACACCGCGGGCCTGTTCTGCCGCTTCCCCTTCACGCGCGACGGCCTGCTCCAGGTGGCCGACCGCAACCTCGAGTTCTTCAACCTGCGCTTCGTGCTCGACCATCTGCTGCGTGGCGAGCACCGGAACCTGTTCTGCTGCGCGGTCCATGGCCGGCTGGTGGGCATGATGAGCGTCCGGGCGGCCGTCGAACACGGCCGCCGCGCCATGGAGATCCAGTGGCTCGCCACCGCCCGCGGCGGTCCCACCGGACGCCCGCGCCGCGGCGAGTGGGTGCACCGCGGCGCGGGCGCCATGCTGCTGGCCGGCGCCTGGCTCCTGTGGAAGCTCTACGAGCCGCGTCTGGGCAGCCTGGTGGTGCAGGCCGAGCCGGCGGCGGTGGACTTCTACGAGTCCCTGGGCTTCGACCACGTGATGACCAACGTCTACCACCTGGACGACCCCCGGGGTCACTTCCTGCGCAACATCGTGGCCATGGCCAACCGCCTGGAGCAGCTCCCGGCCGACGTCCAGCGGGAGATCAGCTTCATGGTCCGCCGCCAGGCCCGCGCCCTGATCGCCGCCGAGGTCAGCAACCCGTACCCGCGGCCGGATACCGAATCGCGCCGGCTGGCCGGCGCGTTCTTCTTCGAGGAGTGCTTCCGCGCCTCCCGCGACCGGCCCTGGGCAGGTGAGGCCGTCGCCGTGCTGGTGGAACGGGCCCAGGGCCTGCCGTGGGGCGAGGAGCTCCTGCGCTGCGCCCACGAGTACGGCCTGGTCCAGCCCCGGGGCGTGCCGCAGACCCGCAAGCCCCTGCTGCTGGTCATCGACGACCGCTTCGGCGGCCATCTCGAGAAGATCACCAGCTACGAGAGCGGCAAGCGGCTGCGGGCCCTGCTCTCGGTGCTGGAGGATCCCGACCTCGCCGGCCGCTGGCGCAAGCTGCCGCCGCGTCAGGCCACCACGGACGAGCTGCGGCTCGTGCACACCCGGGCGCACATCGCCCGCACCATGGGGACCATGGGGCCGGTGACCCAGCCGGAGAGCGAGGCGGTGGCCGAGACGGTGAAGGTCCAGGACACCGCGCTCTTCGCCGTGGGCGGCGTGCTCGAGCTGCTGGACGCCATCATGGGCGCACGCGCGGACCGCGGCTTCGCCCTGGTCCGCCCACCCGGCCACCACGCCGAGCCGGACCAGGCCATGGGCTTCTGCTACTTCAACAACGCGGCCATCGGGGCGCGCTACCTCCAGCGCGCCCACGGACTGGAGCGCATCCTCCTGCTGGACGTCGATGCCCATCACGGCAACGGCACCCAGACCGTGTTCCTGGACGACCCCGGCGTGCTCTACCTCTCCATCCATCGCGACGGCGCCTATCCCTACACCGGAGCGGCCGAGGAGGTGGGCGAGGGGCCCGGCCGGGGCTACACCGTGAACGTACCCATCGATCGCCGCGTGGGGGACCGCGAATACGCCCGCCTGCTGGCGGGCCTGCTGCTGCCCATCGCCCGCCAGTACCGGCCCCAGATCCTGCTGGTCAGCTGCGGCTTCGATCTGCACCACCAGGATCCCCTCGGCCAGCTCTCGCTCACGGCCGAGGGGTACGGCCTGATCACCGACCTGGTGGTGCGCAGCGCCCAGGAGGTCTGCGGCGGCAAGCTGGCCCTGGTGCTGGAGGGCGGCTACTCCGTCTCGGGCATCCGGGACGCCGGCCGGCGGGTGCTGCGACGGCTGGCCGGCCTGGACGAGCTGCCGGCCGAGGAGGTCTCCCGCCTCCTCGCCGCCGGCGTGGCGAGCGTGCCGGGCGTCAAGAAGGTGCTGGAGATCCAGCGGGAGTTCTGGGAGCTGGGCTAGAGCGCCAGC
>JAASSM010000459.1 GCA_021767885.1 bacterium
AAGACCCGTGGCGGGGACGCCAGCGTGGTGGTCGCCAGCGGCTGCCAGTCGCCTACCTGCAGCACGTGCACCACGGCGTCCTGCAGTCCGTGGCCGGCCGGCAGATTCTCCACCGCCAGGGTGATCACCCCCGGCACCGCGAGGACCGTGCCCAGGGGCGCCGCCTCCACGGCCGGCGAGACGGCCACCGCACCGGGCGGTGGCGGCGTCTGCGTCCCGCTCGACCGCAGTTCCAGCTCCAGGGGCGCGGGCAGCGCCCCGGCCGGGATCTCCAGGTCCGCCACGTCCGCGAGCTCGAGGCTGCCACCCTGCGGACCGATGGTCCCGGTGACCGGGGCGGGAGGATCGGTGCCGCCGTCCGGTCCGGTGGCCTCGTCCGAGCAACCAGCCGTCAGCCAGAGGGCCAGCAGGGCCGCCAGGAGGGTCGGCGCCGCAGCCCCCGGAGCGGACCGGGACCGGAGATGGGCCATGGGGATCCCCCTCGTGGTGAGTGCATGGTGCCATGCCGGGACCGCCGCGACGGGTCGCCGTCCACCGCACCGCCATGTCCGGGGCGTGTGCATCATGCTAGGTCGCAGACCACGCGAGGGTCAATCGGGGGGATCCTCACTCGCGGGCGCCACCGGGCCCGGTCTCGCCGCCGTGGCGGGGCGGGCCGCCGCGGCGGAGCACCCGGCCGAAGCGGTCGTTCACCCGGTCCATGATGCGATCGAGTTCCTGCTCGCGGGCGGTGGTCGCGTCGGCGAAGAGCTCCCCCTGCCCGGCGCCGGCGGGCTCGAGCTGGCTGACCGTCACGCCGATCAGCCGCAGGGGACGACCCCGCCGGCCGAGACGGTCGCGCAGCAGCTCGCGCGCGGCGTCGCGGATCTCCACCGTGGCGCTGGTGGGATGGGCCAGGGTGAGGCTGCGCGTGTGGGTGGTGAAGTCCGGGTAGCGGGCCTTGAGCGAGACCGTACGGCCCTGCAGATGATGCCGGCGCAGGCGCCAGGCCACCTTCTCGGCCAGATGGTCGAGGATGTCCCGGAGCTGGCCGGCGTCGGCGATGTCCTCGGCGAAGGTGGTCTCGTTGCCCACGGACTTCGCCTCGTGCACCGGGACCACCGGGCGGGCGTCCTCCCCCACGGCCAGGCGGCGCAGGTGGTCGGCCTGGTCGCCGAGCCAGGCGTGGAGGGTGCCGGCGGGCACGGCGAGCAGATCCGCCACGGTGCGCACGCCCCGCCGCGAGAGGGCGGCCTCGGTGACCCGGCCCACGCCCCACAGGCGCCCCACCGGCAGGACGGCCAGCCGGGCGCGGGCGTCCGCGGCGGTGATCACCACCAGGCCGTCGGGCTTCTCCAGGTCGCTGGCCAGCTTGGCCAGGAACTTGTTCGGCGCCACGCCCACCGAGGCGGTCAGGCCCAGCTCCGAGCCGATGCGGGCCTTGATGGCCCGACCGATGCCCGCGGCCGGGCCGAACAGCCGCTGGCAGCCGGTGACGTCGAGGAAGGCCTCGTCGATGCTGATCTGCTCCACCAGCGGCGTGTACTCGCGCAGGATGGCCATGACGCGGCCGCTCAGCTCGGCGTAACGGTCCATGCGGGGCCGGACGAACACCGCCTGCGGACAGAGCCGGATGGCCCGGGCGGCGGGCATGGCGCTGCGGATGCCGTACGCCCGGGCCGCGTAGCTCGCGGCCGCGATGACGCCGCGGCCGGTGGGCGAGCCCCCCACCACCACGGGCCGGCCGGCGAGCTCGGGGTGGTCGAGGACCTCCACCGACGCGTAGAAGGCATCCATGTCCACGTGGAGGATGGCGCGGTCGTCGGCGATCACGGCTCCTCCTCCGCCTCCGCCTGGGCACTCTCGACGAAGAGGCGCTCGACGTAGGCGCGCTTCTGGCGGATCTCCCGGTTCCACTCGCGGTTCAGGGGAGTCTCCTCGCGCAGCCGCCACAGCGCCGACGCCTCGGCCAGCGCCTGGTGCAGCTGCCAGGCGTGGTCGAACCGGCGCCCCGCCAGCGACCGCACCGCCCGGACCTGGTCCAGCGCCAGCCAGTCTCGGTCGAGCCGCAGGTTGGCCTGGCCCAGGTCCACGTGCAGGGGCGTGACCTCGGCCAGGGCGATGACGCGCTCGGCCTGCCCGGCCGTCAGGCCGGCCCGCTCGAGCCGTGCCTGCAGGCGGATGGCGTTGGTGAACTCGCGGCCGGCCAGGCCCGTGAGCGGATCGGTGGGCAGATCCTCGACGGCGGCCTGGGCGAGCACGGCGTCGTCCAGGCGATAGGTGACCGGCTCGGCCACGGTCTGGTCGAAGACGTTGTCCACGAAGAACAGCAGCAGGAACGACAGCGCCCCGGCGGCGACGGGGGTGGCCACCCAGCCGAGGGCCACACCGCCCAGGGGCCGGAGCCGCAGCAGCCGCCCGCCCCGCAGCAGGCCCAGGCCCACGATGGCCCCGATCACCGCCTGGCTGCTGCTCACCGGCACCAGGGGAAGGGTGGGCAACCCCTGACGGGCCAGCCAGCCCTCGAGTTCCTCGCTGGCGAAGACGAAGAGCACCAGCGCCTGGGCCAGCACCACCACCAGCGCGGCCTCGGGCGACAGGCGCATGATCCGCCCCCCCACGGTCCGCATGACCTTGTCCGAGTACGTGGCCACGCCGGTGGCGATGGCCACGCCGCCGAGCATGAAGAGCTGCTGGGAGCCGGAGAGGGTCACGCCGAACGCCGTGAGGTCCTGGAAGGGGTTGTCGGGCAGGAAGACGCCCATGACGTTGGCGATGTTGTTGGCGCCCAGGCTGTAGGCCCCGAAGGCGCCGGCCAGGACCAGTCCCTGGCGCACCAGGGCGTCCTGGCGGAGCAGGTGCAGCCGGCTGCGCCGCAGGCCCAGCCGCAGGAGCCGGTAGATGCCCACGGCGGCCAGGCCGGCCAGCACCGGGCAGAGGACCCAGGAGAGCAGGATGTCGCCCAGGGCCCCGGTGCCGGTGACGCGGTCGGCGTAGAGGTTCCAGCCGATGATGGCCCCGACGATGGCCTGGCTCGTGGAGACCGGTCGCCCGGCGCGGGTCATGGCGAAGGTGGCGATGGCGGCGGC
>JAASSM010000460.1 GCA_021767885.1 bacterium
CGTCATCACCACCGGCCGCAGGCGCTCGCGCCCCCCGCGCAGCATGGCCTCCCGGCGCGGCATGCCCTGCCGGCGGTACTGATTGATGTGTTCGAGCATCACGATGCCATTGTTGACCACGATGCCGATGAGCAGCAGCAGCCCGATGCTCGCCGGCTGGTCGAAGTCCGTGCCGGTGAGGTAGAGCATCCAGGCCGCGCCGGCCAGGGCGAAGGGCAGGGCCACCATCAGGGCGAAGGCCTGCGACACCGACTCGAACAGTCCGGCCATCACCGCGAACACCAGCAGCAGCGCGAGCAGCACGTTGTCGCGCATCTCCCGGCCCTGCTCGCGGCGGATCTCCTCCCACTGGCCGTAGGTCCAGGAGTAGCCCAGCGGCCAGTCCACGCCGTCGAGGATGCTCGCCACCTCCCGCCGCCACTCGGCGTTGGTGCGGGAATCGTCGTGGCGCATGAACACGCGCACGTTGGTCAGGCGGTTGTTGCGCTGGATCCGCGTCGCCCCCGGCTCGGGATCCAGGGCCGCCACCGAGGCCAGGGGCACCAGCTCGCCGCCAGGCGTGTGCAGGGGCAGGTTCCGCAGGTCGCTGACGCTGCGCTCCTCCTGCTCGTCCAGCGCCAGCCGCATCTCCCGCTCGCCATCCGGGGTCCGGAACCGCGGCAGCCGCCGGCCCCGGAACGTCAGGCCCACCATCTGGCCGATCTGGTCCTCGCGCAGGTCGTACCGGCTGGCCAGGTCGCGATCCACCTTCACGTGCAGCTCCTGGGCCGCATCCTGCCCGTGGGACGACACGTCCGTCAGCCCCGGCACCTGCGACAGACGGTCCACCAGCTGCTCGGCCAGGCCGTTGAGGGTGGCGCTGTCGTCCCCCACCACGTTGAACATGATCCGGTCGCGGCCGCCGCCGCGGCGCCAGCCCATGGTGTTCTCCGGGATGGTCAGCTCCACGCCCGGGATGGTGGGCAGCACCTCGCGCAGGGTGGTGCGGATCTCCGCGAGGGTCTCCTCGTCGGTCTGGCCCTCGTGGGGATAGATGCGCATGAGCGACCAGCGGTCCGACCAGAAGGCATAGATGGCCCGGGCATGCAGGGCCTCGCGATGCGGCTCGAGGGCCGCCTCCACCTCGCTGATGGTGGCCTGCTTCTGCTCCAGGCTCGACTCCTCGGTGAAGTGCACGCGCACCTGGACGTAGAGCTCCGCCTCGCTGGTGCCGAAGTTGAAGTCCGTGTGCCGGTACGGGTACCAGATGGAGGCGAGCACGCCGAGGCCGATGATCGGCGTCAGCCAGCGGTGGCGCAGGTTGAAGCCGAGGACGCGCGCGTAGACGCGCTCGAGGGCCAGCATGGGGCGCGACTTGCCCCGCGGCTTCGAGCGGATGAACCGGGTCATGGCCAGGGGGATGAGCGTCTGGGAGACGAAGAGCGAGGCCAGCAGGGTCAGGCACACCGTCACGCCCAGCTCGCGCAGGATCAGGCCCATCTCACTGGGCTTGTTGAACACCAGCGGCAGGATCACGATCACCGAGGTCATGGTGGCCGCGGTCACCGCGACGGAGACCTCGCGGGCGCCCTGCCGGGCCGCGTCGCGCCGCGAGAGGCCGTTCTCCCGGTGCCGGAAGATGTTCTCCATGATCACCACGGCGTTGTCCACGAGCATGCCCACGCCCACGATCAGGCCCAGCAGCACCAGGGTGTTGAGCGTGCCGCCCATGGCCCAGACCACGCCCAGGGCCACCACCAGGGAGAGGGGGATGCAGAGCACGGCGAACAGCGTGCTGGAGAACCGGCGCAGGAAGAGGAAGAGCACCAGCGAGGCCAGCAGCGAGCCGAAGACGCCGGTGAAGGCCAGGTCCCGCAGCGCACGGGTGATCTCGTCGCCCTGGCTGAACCAGGTGATGAAGCTGACCCCCTCGAGCTCGGGGTCGTCGTTCATGGCGGCGACGCGCTCCTCGAGGGCCCGGCACACCTCCACGGTGTTGGCCTTGCTCTCCTGGGAGACCGACACGCCCACCGCGAAGTTGCCGTCCAGGTGCCGGCCGTACTCCAGGGGCGGCTCGGTGTACTGGACGTCGGCCACGTCGCGCAGACGCAGGCCGTCCGCCCGCAGGGGCAGGCCGGCGATGTCCTGCACGTCGCGGAAGGCGCCCACCGTGCGCAGCGACCACTCGTGGGTCCCGGTGTCGATGGTGCCCAGCGACTGGTCGAAGTTGCTGGTGCGCAGCACCCGGCTGACCTCGCGCACGTCGATGTTGTGGCGCTGCAGGTCCTCCGGGCGCAGGTTGATGCGCACCTCGCGCGGGTTGACGCCGTCGAGGCTGACGCTGGCCACCCCGGGCACCCGTTCGAGCGGGCGGAGGATCTTGCGCTCGATGAGGTCGTAGCTCTCGGAGAGGTCGGCCTTGCTGGAGAGGCGCGCCTCGAGGATGGGCTGCTCCTCTCCGCGGGCGCTCCAGGAACGGCTGATGGTGATGTCGCCGAGGTCGTCGGGCAGGTCGCCGCGGATGCGGTCGATGCGCTCCCACGCCTCCACGCGTGCCAGGTGCAGGTCCGCGCCCCAGTCGAAGCCCAGGCGCATGCGGGCGCCGTCGGAATCGCAGCGGGCCCACATGTCCTTCAGGCCCTTGACCGAGCCCAGGGCGTCCTCCAGCGGCCGGACGATCATCTGCTCGATCTGCTCCGGCGAGGCGCTGGGGTACTGGACGCTGACGAAGAGCTCGGGCTCCTGGATGTCCGGCATGAAGGCCAGCGGCAGGCGGGAAAGGCCCACGAGGCCGAGGGTGAGCAGGCTGACCAGGACCATGAGGGTGGTCACCGGCCGCTTGATGGCGAGATCGGGCAGGGTCACGGGCATCCTCGCTGGTGGTGGGTGGCGAACCGTTCCAAGATAGGGTCTGGCGGAGCGCCCGTCACGGCGGCGGCGGATCCGGGGCACGGCCGCAGCGCCGGCGCAGGCCCGGCTCCCGGTGTGGACGGCGCCGGCCCCCCCCGCTACCCTGCCCCACGAGCCGCCGGGCCGGCCGGCCAGCCGACCGCCCTCCGGCGTCGCCACCTCCACGCGGAAGGCCCC
>JAASSM010000461.1 GCA_021767885.1 bacterium
CAGATCCTGGCCATCGCTCGCCGCGAGTGGCGGGCCTTCGCCCAGAGCGGCATGGCGCCGGTGATCGCCGCGGGCTTCCTGGTGCTCACCGGCCTGTTCTACTACCTGTTCGTCCGCGGTTACGCCGACACCAGCGAGGCCATGCTGCAGACCGGCCGCTGGCGCTTCCTCAACCTGCACGCCGGCCTCTTCCACAAGCTCTATGGCGACGTGGTGCTCTTCCTGCTCTTCCTGCTGCCGGCGGTGACCATGCGCCTGCTGAGCGGCGAGTACCGCAGCGGCCGCTGGGAGCTCATCGCCAGCTGGCCGGTGTCGTCCCGCCGCTGGGTGCTGGGCAAGTGGCTCTCGGGCGTGCTGGTGGCCAAGGCCCTGCTGCTGGGCACGGCCTTCTACTTCGGCCTGACCCTGCTGCTGGGCCGCTTCACCGATCCGGTGGTGGTGCCGGAGTGGCAGCCGCTGCTCACCTCGCTCATCGGCCTGTCGCTGCTGTCCGGCGCGGTGGTGGCCTGGGGCCTGGCGGCGTCCGCCCTGGTCAGCCACCAGGCCGCGGCCTACTTCCTGGCCTTCGGGGTGAGCCTGGGCCTGTTCCTGGTGGGCCAGCTCGCGGTCTTCCTGCCGCCGCCCCTGGCCGACGTGGCCGCCGGCCTCGCCCTGGGCAACCACTTCCTGAGCTTCGCCGGCGGGGTGCTCGACAGCCGCGACGTGGTCTACTTCCTGGGCGTGATCGCCACCGGCCTGGCCGCCTGCGAGGCCGCCGTGGCCCAGCGCCGCCTGCCGGCCGGCCGCCGGGCGGGGCCCTGGCTGCGCGTGCTGGTGGTGCTGGCGGTGGCCGTCTTCCTGCAGCAGGTGGCCGAGCGGCGCCCCCTGCGGGCCGACCTCACCCCCAGCCGCCTCTACAGCCTGGCCCCGCAGACCGAGCAGATCCTGCGCAGCCTCGAACGCCCCCGCCCCGATCCCGACGGCGAGGGCGAGCTGCCGCCGCCCACGGTGACCGCCACCGCGTACTACCAGGGCCTGGACGGCGCCCGCCAGCACATGCAGGCGCTCCTGCGCTCGTTCGGCGACCTCACCGACCGCTTCACCTTCGAGATGGTCGATCCGGTGAACGAGCCGGACCTCGCCCGCGCCGCCGGCGTGAACGTGCCGCGCACGGTGATCGTCCGCAGCGACGGCCGCCAGCAGATGCTCCTGGAGCCGGACGAGGGCGAGCTGGCCAGCGCCATCTACCGCGTGGCCACCGACACCCGGCCGGTGGTCTACTGGCTGCTCGGGCAGGGGGAGGCGCGCATCGACCTGGAGGAGGCCGGCGGGGCCACCATGGCCGCGGAGATCCTGCTGGGCAGCGGATACGACGTCCGGCCGCTGGTCCTGGCCCAGCGGCCGGGCATCCCCCTGGATGCCACCCTGGTGATCTGGGCGGGCCCCAAGCTCGATCCGCCGCCGGGCGTCCTGGACGCCCTGGACGCCTACCTGGACGCCGGCGGCGCCCTGCTGGCCCTCCTCGGACCCGGCACGCCCGAGCCGGTGCGCCGGTGGACGGAGACCCGCTACGCCGTCCGCCAGCACGACGACGTGGTGATCGCGCCCAGCCGCGGCAGCGCCATGGCGGGCGTGGGGCCGCGCACCGTGGTGGTGGCCGAGGGCTACGGCGAGCATCCCGCCGTGCGCCGGCTGCAGACCGTGCTGACCACCTACCCCCTGGTGCAGACCCTGCGCTACGTGCCGGTGCCCGGCCGCGAGATCGACGGCCAGATCCTGCTGCTGACCCCGCCGGACACCTGGGGCGAGACCGACCCGGAGACCAGGTACGCCGGCGTGCCCCGCTACGACCCCGCCACCGACCGCCCCGGCCCCAAGCCCTTCGGCGTGCTGCTGGACGTGCCGCGGCCCGGCGCCGCCGACGGCGAGGCCGCCGGATCCGCCGCCGGCGAGGCCGGTGCTCCCGGTCCCGGCGCCGCCGCGGATCGAGCCGCCGCGGAGGCCGGCCCGCCCCCCGGCCGCCTGGTGGTCATCGGCAGCAGCGGCCTGATCACCAACGCCAACCTGGGCCTGTACGGCAACCGCGACCTGGTGCTCAACCTGGTGGGCTACCTGGCCGCCGAGGAGGACCTGCTGGGGATCCGCGGCCGCCGCGCCAGCTTCCAGCCCCTGCTGCTGACCACGCGGCAGGAGGAGTGGCTGGGGGCGGTGTCGGTGCTGGTCTGGCCCGGCCTGGTGGGCCTGGGCTGGTTCGCCCTCGTGCTCGTGCGCCATCGGAGGCACTAGATGCGACGCTGGATCCTGCGCACCGCGGCCGTCGCCGCCGCCGTGGCCGCCGGCGCCTGGCTCTGGGTCTGGTCCCAGCCCGAGCGCCCGGGCCGCGGCCTGGCCGGCGGGCCCCTGTTCCGTGCCACCGTGGACGACGTGGTCTCCCTGGAGATCCGGCGCCCCACCGGCGCCACCACCCTGCAGCGCCAGGATGGCGGCTGGGTGCTCACCGGCCAGGTGGACGACCCCTTCGTCGATCCCGAGCGCGCCGGCGAGGTGCTCGCCGCCCTCATGGCGGGCGAGGGCCAGCCGGTGCTGCCGGGCACCGAGCCCGACGCCCGCCGCTTCGGCTTCGGGGGGCCCGCGTCGCTGGAGCTGGTGCTGGGCCTGCGCGGCGGTGGCCGCGAGCGCCTCGCCCTGGGCGACGCCAGCGAGGTGGCCGGCATGGTCTACGCCAGCGGCGCCGGCCGGCCCGGCGTGTTCGGCATCGGCGGCGGCCTCTACGCCCGCCTCGCGCGCCTGCCCGACGGCGTGCGCCTGACGCGGGTGCTGCCGCCGGTCGCGGCGGCGGATCTGGATTCCCTGCGGCTGGGCCGGCGCGGGGGCGAGGACTGGCTGTTCGCCCGGGACGCCGGCGGCCGCTGGTGGCTGCGCCGGCCGGGCGGCGTGGCGTCCCTGGTGGGCCGGGCCGCCCGCTACCACGGGCAGTACGGCGACCGTCGTCGCCAGTCAGGCGGCGTGACGTGGCTCCTGGCGGACGAGCGCCGCCTGCGCGAGGTGGTCTACCGCGCCTCCGACACCGCGGTGGCCGGGTTCC
>JAASSM010000462.1 GCA_021767885.1 bacterium
CGGCCCATGGTGATCACCGCGGTGTGGAATCCGCTGCTGGAGGCGTACGACCTGGACGTCTACCAGGAGGACCGGGACTAGCGGCGGCGGATTCTGTCGCCGGGGCGCCGCGCGTGTTATCGTTCGGCGACGAGCAGGAGGCGGGCCGCCGGCGGCGGCCGTGGCAAGAGGACCCCCAGAGAGGGAGACGGGCATGGAGCAGGTGACCGACATCGTCAAGCACGCCATCGAGAACGAGGTCCGCGCCAAGACCTTCTACGGCAAGGCGACCGAGCTGAGCACGGTGGGCGAGTCGCAGATGGTGTTCATGGAGCTTGTGGACATGGAGGATCAGCATGCGCGCCGTCTGGTGGACGCCTTCGGCGACCTGCTGGCCGAGCACGGCACCGACGCCGAGGCCTTCCTGGCCGACAAGGAGGCCGACCTCGACCGCACCCTGGGCGAGGACGCGGTGAAGATCCTGGAGAACGCCGAGATGCGCCCGGTGCTGGACTTCGCCATCGGCATGGAGATCCAGGCCCGCGACAACTACCTCCAGCTGGCCGAGAAGGTCCAGAGCCAGGAGCTGGTGGCCCTGTGCAAGGAGCTGGCCGACGAGGAGCAGAAGCACCACGACTCGCTCATGGAGGCCCGCAGCGGCGTCGACACGCCCATCGACGAGCGGCCGGCGCTGTAGGCGGCCGCCGTTCTCCGTGATCACGAAGGGGCCCCCCGGGGGGCCCCTTCTGCGTGTTCATGGCCCCGGGTGCCGCCGGGGCACCTCTCGGCGCGAGGAACGTTGAATCCCGCGCCCTAGGGCGCCGCCGCCTCATCCGTCGCGCCCTCATCCGTCGCGCCCTCTTCCCCCCGCGCCAGCAACGCCCGCGCATGCTCCGTCACGTCCGGCGGCCACGCGGCGAGCAGCGTCTCCAGCCGCTCCCGGTCCCAGGCGTACAGCGCCCGCGCCACCTCCTCGAACCCCGGCAGGTCCCCCGCCACCGCGTAGAGGAACCGGTGGACGGTATCCTGGGTCTGCCGGATCCGCCCGCTGGCGCCACCCTGCTTGCGCGCAGCCTCCACCAGCTTGCGCAGGGTCACCGACGCACCCCCGGGCTGGGCGGCGAGCCAGTCCCAGTGCCGCGGCAGCAGGGTCACCTCCTTCGCCGTCACCCCCAGCCGGGGACGACCCCGCCGCGCCTTCTGCACCGCCGCCGCCTGATCGACGCGGGCGCGCATCTGCCGCTCCGCGCGGTCGGCCACCTCCTCGGGCGTGCCCTCCATGAGGAAGTCCAGCGGTGCGCTGGTGCGGGCGTCCAGCACGCAGACCGGCGCCGCGCCGGGTCGGTCGAGGTGCCGGCGCACGGCCGCGGCCACCTCGCCGGGCGCCCCCTCGGCCAGACGCGTGGTGCCGGCGAAGGCGATGCAGCGGGGGACGGCGTGCCGGGAGCCATCCTCCCGGGTGTGTTCGTTCATGGCGGCCTTCCTCCTGTCAGCTCGATCATGGCGGTGTCCTGGCGAGCCGCCCCCCGGTGGCCAGCGACCACCGGCCAGCGGCTGCCGGTCACCGGGCGCTGGGCACCGGGCGCCATCAGCGATGGACGAAATATACCCGGATAGAAATGTCCGTCAATAACATCCGGGTAAATTTCAGGGGGAATGTCCCCGGCACCAGGTTCCGGCCGTGGTCCGCAGAAGCGAGCGTCCGCTGCTTGAGGGACCGGCAGAAATCTGCGGAGAGTCTCCGCAGATTTCTGTCGTGGCGTCAAAACCCCCGGGCTGTCCCCGCCGGAGTCCGGACGAGCCGTCCGCCCCCGCGCGGTGATCCCCGGATGACGCAACCGCCATCCTGGCCTATCGTTTCGACAGATCGGCGTCCGGGGTGTTCGCGAGGACCGCAGCCTACAGCCCCGCCGCCCGCTGCCGAACGACCTGAGAGAGACCCGACGCCCGAGGACCGCCCGCGGCCGGACCACCAGCCCCGACCCCGAGGAGACGGCGCCCCATGCTCCATCGCGAGCCCCGCACCGCCCCCGAGTACATCTATCCCGTCGACCCCTGGCGCGTGGTGGAGAAGCGCTTCGCGCCCGAGTACATCGGGCAGGCGGAGACGCTCTTCGCGCTCTCCAACGGATACCTGGGCATCCGCGGGGCGTTCGAGGAGGGTCGTCCCGTGGTCCAGAGCGGGACCTTCGTCAACGGCTTCCACGAGACCTGGCCCATCCCCTACGGCGAGACCGCCTACGGCTTCGCCACCACCGGCCAGACCATGCTCAACGTGGCGGACGCCAAGCTGCTCAAGCTCTACGTGGACGACGAGCCCTTCGCCCCCGAGCACGCCCATCTGCTGGAGTTCGAGCGGGTGCTGGACATGCGGGCCGGCACCCTGGAGCGGCGCATCCTCTGGGAGACCCCGTCGGGCAAGCGGGTCTCCATCCGCTCGACGCGGCTGGTCTCCTTCGAGCATCGCCACCTCGCGGCCGTGGACTACGAGGTGAGCGTCCTGAACGACAACGCGCCGCTGGTGATCGAGTCGGAGATCAAGGTGCCGTTCAACACCTCGCGGCAGGGCGGCGATCCGCGCAAGGCGCGGGGCTTCGACGAACGCGTCCTCGAACCGCGCGAGCAGCGCAGCGACGGGGGCCGGCAGGTCCTCGGGCACCGCACCCACCACAGCGGCATGACCATCGCCTGCGGCGTCGATCACGTGGTCCAGACCGACTGCGAGTACGACACCAGCTCGCGCTGCGAGGAGGACTTCGCCCAGCTCACGTTCTCCGTGCGCGCCGCCCGCGGCCGCAGTTTCCGCATCACCAAGTACCTCACCTACCACACCTCCCACACCGACACCGCGCGCAAGCTCTGTCACCGGGCCGAGCGCACCCTCGACCGTGGCGTGGCCGACGGCTGGGAGGCGCTGCTCTCGAGCCAGTGGCGCTTCTGCGACGAGTTCTGGCAGCGCAGCGACGTGACCATCGACGGCGATGCGCGGGTGCAGCAGTCGGTGCGCTGGAACCTGTTCCAGCTATTGCAGGTGTCGGCCCGGGTGGAGGGCGCGGGCATCGGTGCGCGCGGCCTCACCGGCCA
>JAASSM010000463.1 GCA_021767885.1 bacterium
ACTGGCGCCGGACGTCTACGAGGAGCGTCTCGCCGAGCTCCAGGCGCGCCTCGCCCACCTCTCGCGCGCGGCCCGACATGCGGGCAAGAGCGCGGTGCTGGTCTTCGAGGGCCCCGATGCGGCGGGCAAGGGCGGCAACATCCGCCGGCTGGTGCGGGCCCTCGATCCGCGCGGCTACGAGGTGGTGCCGGTGAGCGCGCCCAACGAGGTGGAACTGGCGCATCATTACCTGTGGCGCTTCTGGAGGCGCATGCCCAAGGCCGGCCACGTGGCCATCTTCGACCGCAGCTGGTACGGCCGGGTGATGGTCGAGCGCATCGAGGGCTTCTGCAGCGAGGCCGAGTGGCGCCGGGCCTACCGGGAGATCAACGAGATGGAGCAGCACCTGACGGACTTCGGCGTCGTGCTGTGCAAGTTCTGGCTGCACATCGACGCCGAGGAGCAGCTGCGCCGCTTCCAGGCCCGCGAGGCCACGCCGCACAAGCGGTGGAAGATCGGCGAGGAGGACTGGCGCAACCGCGAGAAGCGGGACCAGTACACCCTCGCGGTGGAGGAGATGCTCTTCCGGACCTCCACACCCAGCGCTCCCTGGACCGTGGTCGAGAGCAACAGCAAGCGGTACGCCCGCATCAAGGTCCTGGAGACCGTCTGCGAGGCCATCGCGGCGGCGTTGCCGGGCGCCTGATCGCCACCGTCCTCGCCGCGACCACGGCGACGCGGGAATTCCGGCCGCCCGGGGTCGCGGTCCTGAAAATCCCATCTACCCTATCAGGAACACAGCGCCAGACCCCCAACACCATCTCCGGGACGACCGCATGACTGACCAACCGACCCCCGAGCCCCAGCAGGGGCCCGCCGGCCGCGGCCAGCGCCTGATCGCCCGCTTCCTCGGCGCCATCGAGCGCGTCGGCAACGCCCTTCCCCACCCCGCCACGCTGTTCGCCGGCCTCGCCGGCCTGGTGGTGGTGATCTCGGGGATCTTCGCCGCCATCGGCATCGATGCCGTGCACCCGGGCACCGGCGAGACCATCCGGCCGGTGAGCCTGCTCAGCCTGCACGGCCTGCACCGCATCCTCACCGAGATGGTGACCAACTTCACCAGCTTCGCGCCCCTGGGTACGGTCCTGGTCTCCATGCTGGGCATCGGCATCGCCGAGCGCAGCGGCCTGATTGGCGCCGCGCTGCGGCTGCTGGTGCTCTCGGCGCCCCGCGGTCTGCTCACCTTCCTGATCGTCTTCGCCGGCATCCTCTCGAACACCGCCAGCGAGGTGGGCTACGTGCTGCTGGTGCCCCTGGGCGCCATCATCTTCCAGGCGGTGGGCCGTCATCCCATCGCCGGGATGGCCGCCGCGTTCGCGGGGGTCTCCGGCGGTTACAGCGCCAACCTCCTGCTGGGCACCGTCGATCCCCTGCTCGCCGGCCTGTCGGAGGAGGCCGCCAGGATCATCGATCCGGAGTACCTGGTGAACCCCACCTGCAACTGGTACTTCCTGTTCGTCTCCACCTTCTTCATCGCCGCGGCCGGGACCTGGACCACCGAGAAGATCGTGGTCCCCCGCCTGGGCACCTACACCGGCGAGGCGCTGGTGGGCATGGGCGGCGATGGGGCGTCCGCCGACGCTGGCGGCCCCAGCCTCGAGGGCCTCAGCGCGGACGAGAAGCGCGGGCTGCGCTGGGCGCTCATCGCCGGCGTGGTCATGACGCTCTTCCTGCTCGGCGGCACGGTGCCGGAGAACGGCTACCTGCGCGACCCGCAGACCGGCGACCTGCTGCGCTCGCCATTCACCGGCGGCATCGTGGCCTTCATCTTCCTGGGCGCGGGGATCCTGGGCATCGTCTACGGCAAGGGCGCGCGCACCCTCCGCAGCGACAGCGACGTGATCGAGGGCATGGGCAAGAGCATGGAGACCCTCGGCGTGTACATCGTGCTCTGCTTCTTCGCCGCCCAGTTCGTGGCCTACTTCAAGTGGACCAACCTGGGCCTGATCTTCGCGGTCCGGGGGGCCGAGGGGCTGCAGGCGGCCGGCCTGGGCGACGCGCCGCTGATGATCTCGTTCGTCCTGCTGTCCGCCCTGATCAACCTGGTGATGGGCTCGGCCTCGGCCAAGTGGGCCATCATGGCGCCGGTGTTCATCCCCATGTTCATGCTCCTGGGCTACTCGCCCGAACTGGTGCAGGTCACCTACCGGGTCGGCGACAGCGTCACCAACGTGATCTCGCCGCTGATGTCGTACTTCCCGCTCATCGTGGCGTTCATGAAGCGTTACGAGAAGGATGCCGGCATCGGGACCGTGGTGGCCACCATGCTGCCCTACTCGGTGGTGTTCTTCATCGTCTGGACCATCCTGCTCATCCTCTGGTTCACCTTCGGCCTGCCGGTGGGGCCCGGCGCGCCGCTGAAGCTGAGCTGAGCTGCGGGGAGGCGAGGCCATGACGCCGACCAGCCGTGACCGCGCCCAGGGGGCGCTCGAGGGTCTGATGATCGCCGATGCGCTGGCCATGCCGGTGCACTGGTACTACGACCGGGCCGCACTGCGGCGCGACTACGGCGTGGTGCGGGACTACCTGGCGCCGCGCAACCCGCATCCGGGCAGCATCCTCTACCGCTCGCGATACGAGCCGCTCGATCCGGAGGCCGACATCCTCCACGACCAGGCACGCTACTGGGGGCAGGCCGGCGTCCACTATCACCAGCACCTGCAGGCCGGGGAGAACACGCTGAACCTGCAGCTGGTCGGGGTCCTGCTGCGGACCCTGGAGGAACGCGGCGGTTACGATCCCGACCTCTACCTCGAGCGGATGATCGGCTTCCTGCGCAATCCCGACAGCCATCGCGACACCTACGCCGAGGAATGGTTGCGCGCCTTCTTCGACCGCCGGGCCCGGGGCTACGCGCTGCGCGACTGCGGCGCGGAGGAGAAGCACATCGGCGGCCTGGCCGGGCCGGTGGCGCTCCTGCTCTACTATCACGACGCGCCGGATCTGGGCCGGTCCGCGGCGCACGAGCACCGCGAGCTCACGCACCGT
The DNA here is from genome assembly GCA_021767885.1 of bacterium. The sequence goes on from JAASSM010000463.1 coordinate 3,028, forward strand.
GGCGAGCGGATGCGGCTGGCGCTGGACGCGGTG
>JAASSM010000464.1 GCA_021767885.1 bacterium
CGCGCGCCGCCCCGGTCGCCACGCGGCCAGTCGCTGCCAGCGTCCGCTCATCCGCTCTCCTCCTGGTCCGGCTGGATGGTCAGCTCGTAGTCCACGGCGAACCGCACGGTCTTGCGCCGCCTGCCCTCCTGGTCCACCTCGATGATCTCCAGCTCGCGCGGCTCGCCCAGGGCCCGCAGCTGCCGGGCCCCGGCCATGGCCGCGTGGAAGTCCATGAACGCCTGCTGGGCCGCGGCCAGCGTGCCGGCCGTGCTCTCGCCGGTGAGGTGGAGCAGGACGAGGTCGGCACGCCGGACCAGTTGCAGGTCGCGATAGCGCACCTCCGGTGGCGTCAGGCCGGCGATGTGACGCAGCGCTCCGGCCAGGTCGCGGCGCCCGGCGAGGTACGAGGCCACGTGGTCCTCGCGGGCTCGCAGGAGCCGCTCGCGGTCATAGATCTCGGCGGCCAGCTCGGCCTGGGTGGTGGCCGTGGTCAGCCGAGCGCGGGCCTCGGCGAGGTACCGCTGCTGCGCGTGGTCGGTGAGGACCGCACCTGCGACGAGCAACGGGAGCAGGGCCAGGGCGGCGGCCCCGGCGCCCAGGACCAGGCGACGCCGGGCGGTGGGGCCGAGCAGCGGCCGGGTGGCCGCCGGCGCCAGGTTGACCGGGACGCCGACGCCGGCCAGGGCCGCGGCCGCGAGCAGCAGCTGATCGTCCGCCGCCACCTCCTGACCCGCCGGGTCGATCACCGCCGTCAGATCCCAGTGCATGGCCGTGCGCTCGGCCTCGTCCTGCAGGCGCGCGGTGAGCCGGCCGGCCACCGCCGGATCGCCGCAGATCACGACGCGGTCCACCTGGGGACTGCCCTCGCTCTGGCGGGCGAAGAAGACCGAGCGTTCCACCTCGGTGACCAGGCGGTCGAGATACTCCTCGGCGTCGGCGCCCGCGGAGAGGTCGTGCGGCAGGGGTCGCGACAGCAGCAGGCTGTGGTGGTTGGCCACGCAGAGGAAGCTCGTGGTCTCGCCCACGAAGACCAGGTTCCAGACGCGCAACTCGTCGTGGTCGGGACCCGCCAGCCGGAAGAGCTGGTCGAGCACCAGCGGTGGCGGGAGCATCAGCGCCGGCCGCGCCGTGAGGGCTGCCGCCCCCCGGACGGCGGCATCGACCACCGTCCGCGGCGCGTAGGCCAGGAAGACGTCCTGCTGCTCGGTGTCCTCGCGCGCACCGGGCGCCGCCCGCCAGTAGACCTGCCAGTCGGCCGGGGCGCCGCCCTCCTTGCGGGCCACCCAGCCGGCCGCCGCGCGGGCGAGCTCCCGCCGACCGAGCCGCGGCATGCCCGTCACCGTGCAGGTGACGTCCGCCGCCGGCAGCAGGCAGGCCGTCCGGTCCCCGTGACGGCCCACCGCGCGGCCCAGCGCCCCGGTCAGGGGGCGGTGGGCGGCGGTCTCCTGCCAGCCGGTCAGGCGCCAGCTCTCCGGGCCGGTCGGGGCCACGCTCACGGCCAGGTTGCGGTGCTCGTCGCGATGGATCGCGTAGCCGGTGCTCTTGCTCATGGTCCCACTCCCGCGGGGAGGTTGTCCTGGACCAGTGCGGCGTTGCCGTCCGGCCCCACCGAGAAGACGGTGCGCGAGGTCACGTTCACGGCGAAGGCGCGGCCCCAGCCATCGGTGGTGAAGGCCGGATCCAGCCCGAGCGCCGCGCGGTCGGTGGCCCAGGAGCCGGTGAGCACCAGGGTGGGGCTGCTGTTCAGCGCCGTCTGGGCGATCTCCAGCTTCCAGAGGCTGGTGCGCCGGCCCGGCGGGACGCTGCTGACGGTCACGGCGACGTCGTCGTCGCCGCCGGCGTCGGACTGCCGATCGGGTCCGGAGCTGAGGATCAGGAGGCGGTCCGGCTGCGCGCCGCCGGTCTGCAGGAGGAAGGTGTACGGGCGCGACCACGGGTCCTGGAGCGCCGCCCCGGCCACACCGCCATCGAGGTAGTCGGGCACCAGGTCGGCCGGCTGCGCCGGGAAGGCGGCATGATCCTCGTAGTGGGCCCGCGCGGCATCCGCGAGGACGGTCAGCTCCTCCTGGCACTCGCGGGCGTTGGCCCGGTTGAGCGGACCGAGGGTGATCGGGGCGACGAGGTCGTCCCCGGAGCCGGCCAGGGTCCAGGTGGCACCGGGACGACCACTGGTGACCGCACCGTCGCCGCCGGCGCTGACGATCACCGCGTCGGCGGCATCGGCGGGGTCGGTCCGCGGCGCGGGTTCGTAGACGTAGGCGTGGCCGAAGGCATCGGTGGTGGCCTCCTGCACGGGGTCGCCACGATCGGCCGCGACGTAGGGTCCCTGCCAGCCGGGCACGCCGGGATCGGCGACCAGGGCGGCCAGGCCCTCGCTGGCGGTGGGCAGGCGACCGGTGTCCTGGTAGAAGTCGAGCAGCGCCGCGGCCTGGGCATCCAGTTCGCGCACGGTGGCGTCCTCGCGGGCCTGCATGAGCTCCCGGAAGACCATGGGCGTGATGGCGCCGGCCAGGACGGCGACGATGGCCACCGCCACGATCACCTCGATGAGCGTGAAGCCCTCCCGGCGGCGCGGGGTGCGGTGGGCGAGAACGTGGCGCACGGGTCCTCCTCGGTCAGCCCATGGTGGCGCGGATCTGCATGATGGGCATCAGCAGCGACAGCGCCGCCACGCAGACCATCACGCCCAGGATGGCGATGATCAGGGCCTCGAACACGGTGAACGCCTTCTTGAGATCCCGCGGGATCTCGCGGTCGAGATGCTCGGACGCGTGCTGCAGGGAGCTGTCCAGCGAGCCGGTCTTCTCCCCCACCGCCACCAGCCGCTGGAGCAGGGGCGGGAAGGCGCGGGTGTCGGCGAAGGCGCCCTGGAGCGACTCGCCGGTGGCCACCCGGCGGCGGACCGCCGCCACGTCCCGGGCCAGGACGCGGTTGCCCACCACCTCGCGGACCAGGTCCAGGGTCCGCAGCAGATCCACCCCCGAGCCGAAGACCAGGGCGAAGGTCTTGGCGAAGCGCGAGAGGGCGAGCTTGTGCACGAACCCGCCGACCACCGGCATCGCGAGCAGCAGCCG
>JAASSM010000009.1 GCA_021767885.1 bacterium
GGATCGATATCGGCCTTGCGGCAGATCTCGGTGGCCCGGTAGGGGCCGATCCCGTAGATGTACGTCAGGGACGTCGCGATCCGCTTCTCGTTCGGAATGTCGACGCCGGCAATGCGTGCCACTTCCTGGCTCCTTTCGTGGTCCTGGCTCCGGTCCGCCGCGGCTTGCGAGCGCCGTCGGCCCCGGCGGCCGGTGGGGGCTGGTTACCCCTGCCGCTGGTTATGGCGGCGGTTGATGCAGATCACGCGCACGACGTTCTCGCGGCGGATGATCTTGCATTTCGGGCAGATCTTCTTGACGGAACTGCGAACCTTCATGATGTCTCCTCCGGGCGGTCCTACTTGTACCGGTAGGTGATGCGCCCTCGGGTCAAGTCGTAGGGCGACAGTTCGACGGTCACCTTGTCGCCGGGCAGGATGCGGATGAAGTGCATGCGCATCTTGCCGGAGACGTGGGCGAGCACCACGTGGCCGTTCTCGAGCTCCACCCGGAACATGGCGTTGGGCAGAGCCTCGATCACGATCCCTTCGACGCTGATTCCCTCTTCCTTCGCCATCGACTACTCTCCTTGCGCCATGCGGCGGGGGCGATCGGTCAGGACCCGCGGCCCCGCGTCGGTCACGGCCACCGTGTGCTCGAAGTGGGCCGAGAGCTTGCGATCGGCCGTGACCACGGTCCAGCCGTCCGCCAGCGTCACCACCCGCTTGGTGCCCTGGTTGATCATCGGCTCGATGGCGATGACCAGACCCGTGTCCATGATCGGGTCGGGCATGCTGAAGCAACGGTAGTTGGGCACCTGCGGATCCTCGTGCATCTGCTGGCCGATGCCGTGTCCGACCAGCGTCTCCACCACCGCCAGGCCCTCGTCCCGCGCCAGGTTCTCGATGGCCGTCCCGATCACCGACAGCCGCTCCCCGGGAGCGATGGCCCCGATGCCGCGCCAGAGCGACTCCTCGGTGACCTCCAGCAGGCGCCGCGCCTCGCTCGAGATCTCGCCCACGGGCATGGTCTCGGCGCTGTCGGCGTGCCAGCCGTCGTGGATCAGGCCGATGTCGATGCCGACCACGTCGCCATCGACCAGGACCCGGTCGCCCGGGATCCCGTGCACCACTTCCTCGTTCACCGAGATGCAGGCCGAGGCCGGAAAGCCGTGGTACCCCTTGAACGAGGGGGTACACCCCGCATCGCGGATCAGGCCCTCGAGGGCGCGGTCGATCTCGCCCGTGGTCGCGCCCGGGCGCACCATCTCGCGGACCTCGAGGAAGACGGAGGCCAGAATCTTGCCGCTGGCCGCCATCTTGTCAATCTCCTCCGGCGATTTCCGCCGGATCTTCAGCTTAGCCCAGGACACCATTGAGCCTTTCGGCCACCTCCTGCGGCGTGCCCAGACCGGACACCTCCCGCAGGGGATACTGGCGTCCCAGCAGCTCGGCCGCCGGATCGGTCTGCGCCTGGAACACGGCCAGGCGCTCCCGGATGGTCTCCTCGCGATCGTCGTCGCGGACGAACAGGTCGTGGGCGCCGCACGTGGGGCAGGCCCCCGCCTCGCCGCCCGGCACCTGCTCGCGGCTGGTGGTCGCGTTGCAGGTGTGGCAGGACAGCCGCCCCGCCAGCCGCGCCACGATCACCTCGTCCGGCACGGACATGCGGATCACCGCGTGGATGGTCTGGTCCAGCTCGTCCAGCAGGCCGGTCAGGGCCTCGGCCTGGGCCACCGTCCGCGGGAACCCGTCCATCAGCCAGCCCAGCTGGGCGTCGTCCTCGGCCAGCCGCTTGCGGATCAGGTCGACCATGAGGTCGTCCGAGACCAGCTGCCCGGCCTTGAGCACCTGCGCCACCTGCTTGCCGAGGTCGCTCTGATCGTGCACCGCCGCGCGCAGGATGTTCCCGGTGGCGATGTGCACCATCTCGAAGCGCCGCGACAGTCCGGCGGCCTGCGTACCCTTGCCGACGCCCGGCGGGCCGATGAGGACCACGTTCACGATCAGGTCCTCCGCGCCCGCAGCCGGCCCTTGGCCATGAAACCGTCGTAGTGCCGCATCACCAGGTGCGACTCGATCTGCTGCAGCGTGTCCAGCGCCACGCCGACCACGATGAGCAGGCCCGTGCCGCCGAAGTAGAACGGCACGTTCAGGAAGTAGATCATCAGGTCGGGCAGCACCGCGATGGCGGCCAGGAAGATGGCGCCCGGCAGCGTCACGCGGGTCAGGACACGGTCGATGTACTCGGCGGTCTTCGGCCCCGGGCGGACGCCGGGAATGAAGCCGCTCTGCTTCTTCAGGTTGTCCGCCACGTCCCGCGGGTTGAGGATCACCGCGGTGTAGAAGTAGGCGAACAGGATGATCATCGCCGAGTAGATGATCACGTAGATCAGGTGCGGCGGCGAGAACACCCGGGCCAGCTCCTGCCAGAAGGCGCTCTCGGGGAAGAAGCTGCCCAGGGTCGCCGGGAACATGATGATCGACTGCGCGAAGATGATGGGGATCACGCCGGCGGTGTTCACGCGCAGCGGGATGTGCGTGCTGGCGCCGCCGTAGACGCGCCGGCCCACGATCTTCTTGGCGTACTGCACCGGGATCTTCCGCTGGCCCTGCGTGATGGCTATGATGCCGGCGATCACCGCCAGCATGAACACCAGGATCAGCAGCAGCTTGAACCAGTGCAACGAGCCCTGCTGCAGCTGCTCGATGGTCAGCAGGATGTCGAACGGGTAGCGGGCGATGATCCCGATGAAGATGATCAGCGAGATGCCGTTGCCGATGCCCCGTTCGGTGATCTGCTCGCCGAGCCACATCACCAGGATGGTGCCGGTGGTGAGCGTGAGCACGAACATGGCCTGGAAGGCGACGCCCGGGCTGGCCACCACGCCCATGCCCTGCACGGCGAAGCTCATGCCGAAGCTCTGCACCAGCGCCAGACCCACCGTGCCGTAGCGCGTGATCTGGGTGATCTTCTTGCGGCCCTCCTCGCCCTCCTTGGCCAGCTTCTCGAAGTACGGCACCACCGCCTGCAGCAGCTGCAGGATGATGGAGGCGCTGATGTAGGGCATGATGCCCAGGGCGAAGATGGTCGCGTTGCTCAGGTTGCCGCCGGAGAACATGTCGTACAGGCCGGCCAGCGATCCCTCCAGGTTCCCGAAGAAATCGGCCATGGCCGCGCGGTCGATGCCCGGCACGGGGATGTGGCTCCCCAGCCGGTAGATGGCGAGGATGAACGCCGTGAACAGGATCCGCCGCTTCAGCTCGGGGATCTTGAACATCGATTGGTAGCTGCCAGCGAGATTCAAGGCTGCTTCCTTTGCATTGGGTGCGCGCCTGCGGGCCTGTGGCCTACTGCTCCTTGACGGTCACCGAACCGCCGGCCGCCTCGATGGCCTTGATCGCCGCCTGGCTGGCGCGATCGACCTCGACGGTCAGCTGCTTCTGCAACGTGCCGCGGCCGAGCAGCTTCACCGGCCGCTCCGGATGCTTGACGAGCCCCACCCCGGCCAGGGCGATGGAATTGACCGTCTGGCCGGCCTCGAAGCGGTCCTCCAGCTGATCCAGGTTCACCAGCTGGTACTGCTTCTTGAAGATGTTGGTGAAGCCGCGCTTGGGCAGGCGGCGGTTCAGGGGCATCTGGCCGCCCTCGAACCACGGCGAGACGCCGCCGCCGGAGCGGGCCTTCTGGCCCTTGTGCCCGCGGCCGCCGGTCTTGCCCTGACCGGACGCCGGGCCACGGCCGCGGCGCTTCTTCTCGCGGTTGGCGCCGCGGGGCGCCTGGATGTCGTTGAGCTTCAGCATGCTACTTCACCTCTTCGACCCGCACCAGGTGCCGCACCTTGTGCAGCATGCCCCGGATGGCGGGGGTATCCTCGTGGGTCACGGTCATCTGGTGGTGCCGCAGACCGAGGGCCTCGATCACCCGCCGGTGCGGCTGGGGACGGCCGATGGTGCTGCGGATCTGGGTGACCTTCAGCTTACTCATCGCTGGCAGCCTCCTGCTCCGGGCCGGCGTCCGCGGCCGGCGCGTCCGCGGCCGGCCTGCTCTCGGCCTTCTCCGGGCGCTTCTCGCCGGGCGTGGCCAGGCCGAGCACCTCGGGCACGGTCAGACCGCGCTTGGCGGCGAAGTCCTCCACCGACCGCAGCTGGCGCAGCCCGTCCATGGTGGCCTTGACCACGTTGTTCGGGTTCCGCGAACCGAGCTGCTTGGTCAGGATGTTGCGGATGCCCGCCGCCTCGAGGATGGCGCGCACGCCGCCGGCGGCGATCACCCCGGTACCGGGCGTGGCCGGCTTCAGGAGCACGCGGCTCGAGCCGAAGCGACCGATCACCTGGTAGGGGATGGTGTCGCCCACCATGGCCACCTTGAGCTGCGCCTGCCGCGCGGCCTCGCCGGCCTTGCGGATGGCGTCGCTGATCTCGTTGGCCTTGCCCATGGAGACGCCCACGCGCCCCTTGCCGTCGCCCACGGTGACGATGGCGCTGAAGCTGAAGCGCCGGCCGCCCTTCACCACCTTGGCCACGCGGTTGATGTTGATCACGTTCTCGAGCAGGTCGGACTGCTCGCGATCGCGACGATCACCCCGCGGACCGCCGGGGCCGCCACGGCCGGGACCACGCCCGCCAGGGCCACCCGGGCCGCCACGACCAGGGCCACGACCACCCGGACCGCCGGGACCACGTCCACCGGGACCACCGGGACCACGTCCACCGCCACGTCCTCCGCGCGGGGGGCCACCGGGGCGAGTGTTGTTGTTCATATCCGCCATCGGGTTCCTGCTCCTGTCTGCGGTGCGCCCGGCCGGAGCCGGGCAGGGCACTCTAGAACTTCAGTCCACCGTCGCGGGCGCCCTGGGCCAGCGCCGCCACGCGCCCGTGGTAGAGATAGCCGTTGCGGTCGAAGACCACGGTCTGGACGCCGCTGGCCGTGGCCTGCTCGGCAATGGCCTTGCCCACGCGGTAGGCCAGCGCCCGCTTGCCCTCGTAGCCCTCGGGCAGCTCGACCTCGCCCGCGCGCTGGCCGTCGGCGGAGACCAGGGTGCGGCCCTCGTCGTCGTTCACCAGCTGCGCGTAGATGTTGCGGTGGCTGCGGAAGACGGTCAGCCGCGGCTTGTCGGCGGTGCCGTGCAGCCGCCGGCGCACGCGGTGCTTCCGCTTGAGCCGGGCGCTGAGCCTCGTGTTCTTGGCACTCATCGTCGTTCTCCTCCGGCGGGCACCGATTACTTGCCCGCGGCCTTGCCGGCCTTGCGAATGATCGTCTCGCCCTCGTAACGGATGCCCTTGCCCTTGTACGGCTCGGGCTTGCGGAAGGCGCGGATCTCCGCCGCCACCTGACCGACCTGCTGCTTGTCGGCGCCCTTGACCACGATCTTGGTGGGCTCGGGACACTCGATGGTGATGCCCTCGGGGATGGGGTACTCGAGCGGATGGCTGAACTGCAGCTGCAGATCGAGCACCTTGCCCTTGACCTGGGCGCGGTAGCCCACGCCCTCGATCTCGAGGGTCCGGGTCCAGCCCTCGGTCACGCCGACCACCTGGTTGGCGATCAGGGCCCGCACCAGGCCGTGGTAAGCCTTCATGGGCTTGCTCTCGTCCGGGCGCTTGATGGTCAGGGTGCCATCCTCCTGCTCGTAGAGCAGCCCCTCGGGCACGTGCTGACGCAGCTCGCCCTTGGGCCCCTTGACCACGGACACGCCGTCGGCGACGCTGACGGTCACGCCGCTGGGGATGGTGATGGGGTAATTGCCGATGCGAGACATTGCGCTTCCTCCGCGGCCTGACGGCTTACCAGACCTCGCAAATCACCTCGCCACCGATGCCGCGGCTGCGGCACTGGTGACCGGTGAGGATGCCCTGGTTCGTGCTCAGAATGGAGATGCCGTAGCCACCGCACACCTTGGGGATGCGGTCCTTGCCGGCGAACACCCGCCGACCCGGTCGGCTGATGCGGCGGATGCCCTCGATCACGCCCGTGCGCTGGCCGTCGCGGTCGTAGTACTTCAGGTACAGACGCAGCGTGCCCTGGGCGTTGTCCGAGATCTCCTCGTACTTCTGGATGTACCCCTGCTCCCGCAGCACCGCGGCGATGTCTCGCTTGGTGCCCGAAGCCGGGATGTCCACCTTGCGGTGGCCGGCCTGGATGGCGTTGCGGATCCGGGTCAGCATATCCGCGATGGGATCGGTCATGCTCATTGCTCGTCTCCTCGCGTACGCGCTACCAGCTGGCCTTCTTGACGCCCGGGATCATGCCCTCGAGGGCGAGTTCCCGGAAGCAGATGCGGCAGATTCCGAAACGCCGCAGGTACGCTCGAGAGCGACCACAGCGTCGGCAGCGGTTGTAAGCCCGAACCTTGAACTTGGGCGGCCGGTTGGCCTTGGCGATCAGCGACTTGCGCGCCAATGCGTTTCCTCCTTAAGAGCGCCGGAACGGCATCCCGAGCAGACTGAGGAGCTCCCGGCCCTCTTCGTCCGTCTTGGCGGTGGTCACGATGGTCACGTTCATGCCCCGAGGCTCGTCCACCTTGTCGTAGTCGATCTCGGGAAAGATCAGCTGGTCCTTCAGGCCCAGCGTGTAGTCGCCCGCGCCACTGAGGCGCACGGGCACGCCGCGGAAATCGCGGATACGCGGCAACGCCACGTTGATGAAGCGATCGAGGAACTCCCACATCCGCTCGCGACGCAGGGTCACGCGGCAACCGATGGTCATGCCCTCGCGGAGCTTGAAGTTCGAGATCGACTTGCGCGCCTTGGTGGGCACGGCCTTCTGGCCGGTGATGGCCTCCAGGTCCGCGATCGCCGCCTCGAGCGTCTTGGGGTTCTGGATCGCCCGGCCGAGGCCCATGTTCAGGACCACCTTGGTCGGCTGGGGCACCTGCATCGCGCTGCCGTACTGGAACTTCTCGTGCAGGGCGGCCCGGACCTCCTGCTCGTAGGTCTCTCGCAGCCGCGGCTTGGTCTTGGCAGTCATCTGACCTTCCTCCGTCATCCGTTTCCGACCGGCATCCTCAGTCGCTCAGCATCTCGCCGCTCTTCTTGCTCGTGCGAGCGCGGCTGCCGTCCTTGAGGATCTCCTTGCCGATGCGCGTCGGCTGCTTGGTGTTGGGACAGACCAGCATCACGTTGGAGGCGTGAATGGGGGCCTCCTTCTCCACGATGCCGCCCTGCGGGTTGGTCTGGGTCCGGCGCTGGTGGCGCTTGATCAGGTTGATCTTCTCGACGATCACGCGGCCGGACTCCGGGAAGACCTTCAGGACCTTCCCCTCCTTGCCGCGGTCGTTGCCCGCCATGACGCGGACCACGTCGCCCTTCTTGATGCGCATCACAGCACCTCCGGGGCCAGGGAGACGATCTTCATGAAGCGCTTCTCGCGCAGCTCGCGGGCCACGGGGCCGAAGATGCGCGTCCCGACCGGCTCCATGTTCTCGGCGTTGAGGATCACGGCCGCGTTCTCGCCGAAGCGGATGTAGCTGCCGTCCTTGCGCCCGATCTCCTTCTTGGTGCGCACGATGACGCACTTGACGACCTGCCCCTTCTTGACGTTGCCGTTGGGGATGGCCGACTTGACCGAGGCGACGATCACGTCGCCGACCCGGGCGTACCGGCGGCCGGTGCCGCCCAGGACGCGGATGCACTGGGCCACCTTGGCGCCCGAGTTGTCCGCGATGGTCACACGCGAGTATTCCTGGATCATTGCTCCTGCCTCCGGCCTACTTGGCCTTCTCGAGGATCTCCGCGACCCGCCACCGCTTGGTCTTCGACAGGGGGCGGGTGGCCATCAGGCGCACCACGTCACCCTCGCGACACTCGTTGGCCTCGTCGTGGGCCGTGAGCTTGGTCGACCGCGAGATGATTCGCTTGTAGAGCGGGTGCGGGAAACGCCGCTGGATCAACACGACCACCGTCTTGTCCATCTTCGCGGACACCACGGTCCCGATCCGGCTCGCCCTCAGGTTGCGCTCAGTGGTTTCCATCTTCCATCTCCTGTGCCCCGACCGGGGGCGAGATCGGCGTCTAGTTGGCCGCCTTGGTCTTCTCCGTGATGACCGTCTTGATCGTCGCCAGCTCGCGACGCGCGGTCCGCACCGCGAGAGCGTTGTCGACCTGGCGCAGCTTCAGCCGCATGCGCAGGTCCATCAACTCCTCGGCCTTCTCCCGCTCGAGACCCTGGAGGTCCTCCACGGACATGTCTCGCAGATCGTGCGCTTTCTTCTTGGCCATGACCTAGTCTCCCTGCCGGCTGACGACACGGGTCTTGAAGGGGAGCTTGGCGGCACCGAGGCGCAGCGCCTCCTTGGCCAGGCCCTCGTCGACCCCGTTGATCTCGTAGATGATGCGTCCGGGCTTGACCACCGCCACCCAGTACTCGGGCGCGCCCTTGCCCTTGCCCATGCGGGTCTCGGCGGGCTTCAGGGTGATGGGCTTGTCCGGGAACACGCGGATCCAGACCTTGCCCATGCGCTTGATCTTGCGCGTGATCGCCACTCGCGCGGCCTCGATCTGGCGGCTCTTGATCCAGCCGGGCTCCACGGCCTGCAGGCCGAAATCGCCGAACGAGACCTTCGAACCGCGGTGCGCGAGCCCGCGACGGCGGCCCTTCATCATCTTCCGGAACTTGGTGCGCTTCGGCATCAACATGGTTCGGTTCCTCTGCTGTCACGGGCGCTGGCTGGCGCCACGTTCTTCCGGCCGCCCGGATCGCCAGGCGATCCCGCGGCCGGGATCTCGCTCACGCGCGATCCCGCGCCACCTGGTTGCGGAGGTCTTCCTTGAACTCGGCCGGGAAGATCTCGCCCTTGCAGATCCACACCTTCACGCCGATGGAGCCGTACTGCGAACGCCCGGTGGACGTGCCGTAGTCGATGTCCGCCCGCAGGGTGTGCAGGGGCACGCTGCCCTCGGCGTAGCTCTCGACGCGGGCCATCTCGGCGCCGCCGAGGCGGCCGGCGCAGCGCACGCGCACGCCCTTGGCGCCCATGCGCATGGCGGTGGAGATGGCCTTCTTCATGGCCCGGCGGAACGAGACGCGGCTGGCCAGCTGCACGGCGATGTGCTCGGCCACCAGCTGCGCGCTCAGCTCCGGCTTCTTCACCTCGTCCACGTCGAGCTTGATCTTCTTGCCGGTGAGCTTCTCGAGCTCCTGCCGCAGCGACTCCGCCTGGGCGCCGCGACGGCCGATGACCACGCCCGGCCGGCTGGTGGCGACGATCACGTGCACCCGCTCGCTGAACCGCTTGATGCGGATGGAGTCGATGCCCGCGTTGCCCACGCGCGCCTGCACGTACTTGCGGATCTTCTGATCCTCGATCAGCCAGTCGGCGAAGTGCCGCTCGCTGAACCAGGTGGAGTTCCAGTCCTTGACGATCCCCAGCCGGAATCCGATCGGGTGTGTTTTCTGACCCATGGTCTTCCTTCCCGGTCTTTCTCTATCGCCGCCGGTTGGTTCCGAACCGCGGGGCGAGTCCTCGCTCCGGGGCCAGCCCCGGAGCGCAAGCTCACGCGACCGTCGCGACGGTCACCTTGATGTGGCTCGTCCGCTTCATGACCCGGTAGGCCCGGCCCTGCGCGCGCGGACGGATGCGCTTGAGCGTGGGACCCTCGTCGATGAGGATCTCCGTGATCACCAGGTTCTGGTCCTGCAGGTCGACGGCGTCGTCGTTCATCACCTGGGCGTTGGCCCGCGCCGAGAGGATCGCCTTGCGCAGCAGCGGCGACGCCTTTCGCGGCGTGAGCGCCAGGATGCTCAGGGCTTCCTGGACGGTCCGCCCGCGCACGAGGTCGGCAACCGCTCGGGCCTTGCGGGGCGTGATCCGGACGTAACGGGAGACGGCCTTGGCCTCCATGGCAACTCCTCCAGCGGCTGCTTACTTCTTCTTGTTCTTGCTGGTGTGGCCGCGGTAGGTCCGCGAGGGCGCGAACTCACCGAGCTTGTGGCCCACCATGTTCTCCTGGACGTACACCGGCACGAACTGCTTGCCGTTGTGCACGGCGATCGTGTGGCCGAGGAACTCGGGCACGATGGTCGAACGTCGCGACCAGGTCTTGATGACCCGCTTCTCGTTCTTCGAGTTCAGCCCCTCGATCTTGGTGATGAGGTGCTCGTCGACGAAGGGGCCCTTCTTGATCGAACGCGTCATGCGTCTGCCATCCTCCAGTCAGGCGGCCCGCCGGGCGGGCACGCGAACGGTCGCTACTTCTTCTTGCGCCGGCGCACGATGAAGGCGTCGGACGGCTGCTTCTTGCGCGTCTTGTACCCCTTGGTCGGCATGCCCCAGGGCGTGCTGGGATGCCGGCCGCCGCTGGTGCGGCCCTCGCCGCCGCCATGCGGGTGGTCGATGGGGTTCATGGCCACGCCACGCACCTTGGGCCGGCGGCCCAGCCAGCGCGTACGCCCGGCCTTGCCGCTGACCACGTTCTCGTGCTCGCTGTTGCCCACCTCGCCGATGGTGGCGTAGCAGTTGCGGTGCACCATGCGCACCTCGCCGCTGGGCAGACGCAGGGTGACGCGGTCACCCTCCTTGGCCAGCACCTGGGCGTAGGCCCCGGCGGAGCGGACGATCTGCCCGCCACGGCCCACGTTCAGCTCCACGTTGTGCACCAGCGTGCCGAGGGGCACGCGCTCGAGCGGCAGGCAGTTGCCGATCTCGAACGGCGCCTCCGGCCCGCACATCACCTCCGCGCCCACCTCCAGGCCCTTGGGCCAGATGATGTAGCGCTTCTCGCCGTCGGCGTAGTGCAGCAGGGCGATGCGGGCGCTGCGGTTGGGGTCGTACTCGATGCTGGCGACCTTCGCCGGCACGCCGGTCTTGCTGTGCCGCTTGAAGTCGATCTTGCGGTACCGGCGCTTGTGCCCGCCGCCACGACGGCGCGTGGTGATGCGGCCGCTGTTGTTGCGTCCGCCGGACTTGGTCAGCGGCTCGAGCAGCGACTTCTCCGGCTCGCTGCGGGTGATCTCGGCGAAATCGGCGACCGTGCGGAACCGCTGGGTCGGCGTCACCGGCTTGAGCTTCCTGATGGCCATGGCGTCCTGTCTCCTGCAGCTCGGCGTGGTGTCGGCACCGCGCCAGCGTGATCCTGGCGGCCGGCTCGCGGCCGGCCAGACGACGTCGGGTCGGGGGCTCCTAGACCTGATCGAACAGGTCGATGGAGTCGCCCTCGGCCAGCGTCACGATGGCCTTCTTCCAGTCCGCGCGCTTGCCGGTGAAGCGCCCCAGGCGCTTGACCTTGCCGCGGACGTTCATGGTGCGAACGTCGGTCACCTTGACGCCGAAGAAGTGCTCGATCGCCTGACGGATCTCGTGCTTGTTGGCGTCGGGGTGGACCTCGAAGATGAACTTGTTGTCGCGCTCGCGGAGATCCGCGAAGCGCTCGGTCACCAGCGGCTTGCGCACCACCTGGCTCAGGTCCTTCATGCGAACACCTCCTCGGTGCCCTTGAGCGCGTCCTGGGTGAACACCAGGTTGTCGGCCCACAGGATGGTGTAGGCGTTGAGCTCGTTGCTGCGCAGCACGCGCACGCCGCGGAGGTTGCGCAGGCTCTTGAAGAGGACGTCGCCCTCGGGCGGCAGCACCACCAGGGTGTGCCGGCCGGCGAGGTCCATCTTGCCCAGCAGCTCGGCCAGGGTGCGGGTCTTCGGGGCGTCCAGGCTCGGGGCCTCGAAGACGCTCACGCGCTCGCTGGCCGCGCGGTCGCTCAGCGCCGACTTCAGCGCCAGGCGCTTGACCTTGCGGGGCAGCGTGTAGCCGTAGTCCCGGGGGTGCGGCCCGTGGGCGCGGCCGCCACCGACGCGGCTGGGGCTGGTGATCGAGCCCATGCGCGCCCGACCGGTGCCCTTCTGCCGGAACATCTTCTGCTTGCTCCCGATGACCTCGGCCCGGGTCTTGGTGTCGTGCGTGCCACGGCGCTGGTTGGCCAGGTAGTTGCGCACGGCCTCGTACAGGGCCTGCCGGTGCACGGGTTGCTCGAACAGCGCGGCGGGAAGGTCCACCGTCCCCTTCTGCTCACCGGTGCTGCTGTAGAGCTTCGCGGTCGCCATGGTCTCTACCTCGTCTTTCCGGTCGGGCGAGCCGTTCAGCGGCTCGGCCGGATGAACACGATGCCGTTCTTGTGGCCGGGGACGGAGCCGCGCACCAGCAGCAGGTTCCGCTCCGGATCGATGGCCACGATCTTCAGATGCTTCTTGGTCTCGCGCTTGTTGCCGTACTGGCCGGCCATGGGGTGGCCCTTGAGCACGCGGCCCGGCCACTCGCACATGCCGATGCCGCCGGACTGGCGCACGTTCTTCGAGCCGTGGCCGTCGGGGCCCCGGTGATGGCCGTGGCGCTTGATCCGGCCGGCGAAGCCGCGGCCCTTGGTGGTGCCGGCGACGTCCACCTTCTCGATGCCCTCGAGCTGGTCCACGGTCAGGGTCTGCCCCAGCTCGAACTCCGGCTCCGCGGTGAAGCGGTACTCGCACACCGTCCGCAGGGGA
>JAASSM010000465.1 GCA_021767885.1 bacterium
AGGACGTGGCCTTCGTGCCCGGCGGGGCGTTCTTCCCCGACACCGGCCACGACAACACCGCGCGGCTGAACTTCAGCTGCATGCCGCCCGAGCGCATCGAGGAGGGGTCGCGCCGCTTCTGCCGGGTGGTGCGCGAGTTCCTGGCCTAGCGGACGCCCAGCTCGGCCAGCAGGGCCTCCCAGAACCGCACGCCCACGGGGGTGAGCGGATCGGGGAAGTCGTAGTCCGGGGCGTGGAGCACGGGCTGCTCCACGCCCGAGCCCAGGCCGATCAGCGCACCGGGGCTCGACCGGGTGAACCAGCCGAAGTCCTCGGACCAGCGGAACGGGCTCTCGGTGGGGGCGCTGATCTCCAGCCCGCACGCCCGGGCCGCCCGTTCGGCGGCCGCCACGGCCACCGCGTCGTTCTCGGTGACGGGAAACTCCTCCACCCACTCGAACTCGCAGCTCAGGCCCTCGCTCTGCGCCTCGGCCCGCGCCAGGGCCATGGCACGCTCGCGCATGTCCGCCAGCACGTCCTCGCGATCGGCGCGCAGGGTGGCCATCACGGCGGCCTCGCCGGGCGTGGTGCCGAAGGCCACGTCGCCCAGCCGGGCGTGGACCACGGTGACCAGGGCGAGGTCGCCCCGGCGCTCCAGATCCGCCGGCAGGGCGGCCAGGGCGGGCACCAGCCGCGACAGGGCGTTCGCCGGGCTGAGGCCCTGCTCGGGATACGCGGCGTGGGCAGTGCGTCCGCGCAGGCGGACGATCAGCCCCACGCTGCCGGCGGTGAAGGCGCCCTCGCGCAGCAGCACCTGGCCGAGGGGGTGGCGCGGGAGGTTGTGGATGGCGAAGGCGTAGTCGACGTCCAGCGTCTCCCAGCGGGGGTCGCTCACCACGCGGTGCGCGCCCTCGCCGGTCTCCTCGGCCGGCTGGAACAGCAGCAGCACCTGGCCACGTCGGGGCGGGCGCTCGCGCAGCGCCAGGGCCGCGCCGCAGAGCATGGCCATGTGGCCGTCGTGGCCGCAGAGATGGGCCACGCCCGGCCGGCCGGAGGCGTGGGGGACGGTCCCGTGCTCCTGGATGGGCAGGGCATCCAGCTCCGCGCGGAGCATCACCGCCGGTCCGGGAGCGTGGTCGGGCGCCCCGAAGATGGCGACCAGGCCGTGGCCGCCCAGGCCCTCGAGGATCCGCCGGGGATTGCAATCCACCAGGAACTCCCGCAGGAAGGCCGCGGTGCCCGCCTCCTGGCCGCTCAGCTCGGGGTGGGCATGGAGCTGGCGGCGCAGGGCGCGGAGCTGTTCTTCGGGATCGCCGGTGCCGGCGCGGGGGAAGAGTCCGGGTTCGTTCATGGTCTCCAAGATAACGGTTCGCGACGAGATATCAGGGACGAATCGCCGCCGGCGGGCACGCCGAGCGGCGTCAGCCGCTCTGCGGCTGTTGCCGCGCGGCTCCCAGGCGGCGGAACGCGCGTGCGGTGGCGGCCACCAGGCGCCGCAACGACCACCCGAACCGGGTGAAGGCCCAGTACAGCGCGGGCATGGCCATCAGGATCAGCACCGTGCTGCTGGCCAGGCCGCCCACCGAGGCGAGGGCCAGGTTCTCCCAGATGTCCTTGCCGGCGTCGCCGCCGGCGGTCTCGTGCTCGTACAGCAGGGGCAGCAGGCCGGCGATGGTGGTGCCGCTGGCCAGGAGGATGGAACGCATCTGGATCCGCGTGCCCTCCACGATGGCCTGGCGCAGCAGGTCGTACCGCTGCCGCGACTCCAGGCGCCAGAGGTCGAAACCGCCGAGGCGGCTCTTGTCCGGGACGCCCTGGCCGCGCAGGCCGTGGTCGTCCACCAGCTCGCGGACCATCAGGCGGTACCGGTTGATCAGCAGGATGGCGTTGTTGACCACGATGCCGAACATGAGCACCAGGCCGATCTGCGCCGCGCTGTCGAAGGTGGCCCCGGCGGCCCAGAAGACGCCCACCACCCCCACCAGGGCCATGGGCACCGCGAGCATCAGCAGCAGGGGCAGCACCACGCTCTCGGTCAACGCCGCGAGGGTCATGAGGATGAAGAGGGCGGTGAGCCAGAGGGTGCGGCCCAGCTCCTCCTCCTCCTCCTCGCTGATCTGCTCGCCGGAGAGATCCTCCGCGGTGAAGCCGTAGGGCAGCTCCAGACCGTCGATGAGGTCCTTGATGAAGGCCTGCTTCATGCGGTCGGTGCCGATGTACTCCCAGTTGATGCGCTGGGCGTAGCGCTGGTCCTTGCGCGTGATGGCCGTCAGCTCGGGGCGGGTCTCCAGGGTGATCAGCTCGCTCAGGCGCAGGCGCTCGCCACGGCTGGTGGTCAGCGTCTTGGCCAGGACGGCGTCGTACTGGATGGTGCTGGCCTCGGCGAAGTTGAGCTGGATCTGCTTGTTCTCGCCCTCGATGGTCATGTTCCAGGGGGTGTCCACGCCCAGCAGCCGGCGCAGGTGCCCCAGGACCTCGGCCATGGTGAGGCGGTGGCGCGCGAGGGCCTCGCGGTCGATGAGGATGAGGGTCTCGTCGGTGCCGGAGCGCTCGAAATCGCGGCCACTGGACAGGCGCACGTTGCGGGCGCGGCGGTTGCGGTCCAGGCGGGCGACGATCCCGTCGGAGAGCTGCTTCAGTTCCTTGCTGTTGTAGCCGGTCAGCAGGATGGTGGAGTTGCTCATCACGCCGCCGCGGCCGCCCTTGAAGTAGGGGTCGCCGAAGCCGCCGATGTAGATGAACATGCCGCCCAGCTCCTCGGCCAGCAGGATCAGGCGGTTGCGGAACATCTCCGGGTAGGCCGAGTAGCGCACCTCCTCGGTCTCGAACTCCACGCGCATGAAGGCGTTGTTGGACCAGCACTGCACCGACATCTTCACGTCCGCCGGCAGCGGCGTCAGCTCGGACTCGAAGAGCTTCATGGTCTCGGAGGCCAGCTTGACGTCCGTGCCCACCGGCCGCGAGAGGTAGACGATCAGCTCCTCCTGGCTGCGCGGCTGCCACCAGCCGCCCTTGATCACCTTGGTGTCGTAGGCCCACCAGGTGCCGTAGAACAGCAGCAGCACCA
>JAASSM010000466.1 GCA_021767885.1 bacterium
CAGGTCGCCCTCGCTGACCAGCCCCAGCACGTGCCGGTCCGAATCCACCACCGGCACACCGCTGATGCCGTGCTTCAGCAGCAGCTCGGCCACCTCGGTCACCGGCGTGTCGGGCCCCACCGTGATGGGGTCCGGGGTCATTACGTCCACGGCCTTCATCGCCTCTCCTCCTCTCTGGTGGGCGAACGGAGCAGGGTCCGCCCCGGACGCTCTGACGGCCTGACCAGCGGCACGAAGCCCCGGTGCCGGGCCGGCATCCTCTCTCAAGGGTAGGCAACAACGCGCCACGGTATCCGAGTTGGCCCGCCAGGGTCACGGGGCCAGGGGCCGGATTGCGGCAGATGGAGGGCGCCGGACCGCAGCCCCCGGGGGAACGGTGGCAGGCCCTGAGCCGTGGAGCGGAACCGGCGCGCGCGAGGTGGCGATGGATCGACCGGCTCCTCCCCTGCCCCCCCGTGCCGGCGGGGGGCATCCCTGCCCCGCCCTGGCAGGCTAGACCTTGAACTGGCCCACGGAGCGGCCCAGTTCCGCCGCGAGCGCAGCCAGCTCTCCGCAGGCCTGGGCGGTCTCACCGGCGGCCCGGGCGCTGTCCTCGGCACCGTGGTTGATCTCCGCCATGTGGCGGTTGATCTCCTCGGTGGCGGCGGTCTGCTCCTCCGCCGCGCTGGCCACCTGGGCGGCCGTGGCGTCGATCTGGCCCATGGCCTCGATCACCGCGTCCAGGGCCCGGCCCGCCTCCCGGGCCTGGTCCACGGTCTCGGCGACACCGGCCCGGCCCTGGCTCATCACGCTCACGGCATCCCGGGTGTCCCCCTGCAGGCGGCTGATGATGGCCTCGATCTCCTGGGTGGACTCCTGGGTGCGGCTGGCCAGAGTGCGGACCTCGTCGGCCACCACGGCGAAGCCGCGGCCCTGCTCGCCGGCCCGGGCCGCCTCGATTGCGGCGTTCAGGGCCAGCAAATTGGTCTGCTCGGCCACCTGGCGGATCACCTCCACCACGGTGCCGATGTTGGCGCTCTCCTGCTCCAGGCGGCCCATCACCGACCCGGCTTCCTCCAGCTGGCCGGCCAGGCTCTCCGTGGCCGAGACCGTCGCCCGGACCACGCTGCTCACCTCGCCGGCCTGGCGGTTGCCGTCGGTGGCGGCCCGGGACACCTCGGCCACGTTGCGGGCGACCTCCTGGATGGTGGCGGCCATCTCCGTGGAGGCGGTGGTCACCTGCTCGATGGAGCGGTGCTGGACGTCCACGCTCTGCCGGGCGCTGTCACTGGAGGCGGACAGCTGCTCGCTGGCGGAGGCCAGCGTGGCGGCGTTGCCCGCCAGGCCGCGCACCAGCCCGTGGAGCTTGTCCAGGAACTCGTTGACCCGGCGGGCCAGGGTGCCGAACTCGTCGCCGCGGTCCACCTCCAGGCGAAGGGTGAGGTCGCCGTCGCCGCTGCTCAGCTGGCGCAGGCGCTCAGCCAGGGCCATCACCGGCCGGGTCACCATGCCCGGCAGCAGCACCAGCAGGGAGGCGGCAACGGCCAGGCCAGCCACCAGGCAGGCCAGCATGACCACGGCTCCGGTGTCCGCGTGGACCACGGCCTCCTCGGACTGCGCCGTGGCCAGGGCTCGGGTGGTCTCGGTCAGGGCATCCAGGTGGTCCCTGGCCGCGCCGAACAGGCGCTGGCCGTCGCCGTGGCTGAGCTGCCAGGCGGCCTGGCGGGCCGCCGCGTCGCCCGCGGCTTCGGCAACGACCCGGTCGGAAACCTCCTGCCAGGCGGCCAGGTCGGCGAGGAACCTACCGGCCCGGGCGTCGTCCACCAGCTCCGCGAAGCGGGTCATCCGGTCCCGGGCCTGGCGGATGTTCTCGGCGCGGCTGGCCTCGGCATCGGCACGGTCGACCCCGGCGGCGTCGGGGCTCAGCTGGGCACGCTCGGCCAGCAGGGCCTGGTGCAGGTCCCGGTCGGCCTCCAGCACCAGGGCGGTGGCGGGCAGGTGCTTCTCGGTGAACACGCTCTGCTCTTCGGAAAGGCCGTAGCTCAGCAGGACGCCGTAGCCGACGCTGGCGACGAACAGCAGGGCCAGGACGGCCAGCGGCAGGATCAGTTTCCAGCGCAGGGCCAGATCGCGAAACCAGGACATGGGACGCTCTCCCGATGGAGCCCCTCGGCGGGCTGCATACCAATGTGACAGGACGCTCTCTTCCCGGGGCGCCCCTCCCGAGGCGGCTTATCGGCGCCGGCCGCGCCCGCTTTAGAAGACGTGAAAACGCAGCTGACGGGTGGCCAGGGCCGGGCGAAGCCGCGGGTCCCTGCCATACTCGAATGGTTGCAGCCAGCCACCCCCGGCCCTTCGAGAGCCCATGATCCTGGACCACTTCCCCCGGGTTTCCCTGGCCCACCTGCCCACGCCCCTGGAGCCCATGCACCGCCTGGCCGCGGAGCTGGGCGGCCCGCGCCTGCTGGTGAAGCGGGACGACTGCACCGGGCTTGCCACCGGCGGCAACAAGGCCCGCAAGCTGGAGTACCTGATGGCCGACGCCCTGGCCCGGGGCGCGGACACGGTGCTCACGGTGGGGGCGGTGCAGTCAAACCACGCCCGCCAGACCGCCGCGGCCGCCGCCCGCCTGGGCCTGGGCTGTCACCTGCTGTTCGAGGAGCGCCTGGCCGACGCGCCGGAGGTCTACGCCACCTCCGGCAACGTGTTCCTGGACCACCTGCTGGGGGCCTCCGTCGAGGTGCACCCGGCCGGCACCGACATGGCCGCCGTGATGGAGGCGGCCGCCGAGCGGCTGCGGGTCCAGGGCCGGCAGCCCTACGTCATTCCCGGCGGCGGCTCCAACGCCCTGGGCGCCCTGGGCTACGTGCTGGCGGTGGACGAGCTGCTGGCCCAGGCCCGGGTCCAGGGCGAGCGCATCGACCACGTCCTGGTGGCCAGCGGCAGCTCCGGCACCCACGTCGGGCTGCTCACCGGGCTGGCCCGGGCCGGGGTGAGCATCCCGGTGCACGGCATCTGCGTGCGCTTCGACAGCGCCACCCAGGTGGAGCGCGTACACGGTCAC
>JAASSM010000467.1 GCA_021767885.1 bacterium
TCCCTCGCCCACGGACGCTGCTCGCCCCCCTCGCCCGGACCGCCACGTCCGGCGGGGCACGCCTCGTGACCGCGGCCGCGGCCATGACCGTGGCGGTGACCATCGCCCTGACCATCGCCCTGACCGTGGCCGGTGCCGCCGCACCCGCGGCAGCCGCCGAGATCACCCACGACACCCAGACCGAGTTCGCGCCCGGCACGTTCATCCAGACGGTGCTCGGGGGCTCGGAGAACGCCCCGAGCATCAGCCTCGAGACCCAGACCGTCTTCGACTGGACCTTCACCGACGACGCCATCGACGGCTGGCAGTACCAGAACAACGCCGGCGGCGTGGTCGTGGCCGAGGAGGACCCGGCCGGCCAGATCCACGTCTCGGCCGAGGCCACCAGCGGGGAGACCTACGCGTTCGCCTGGCGCCCGGACGTCGAGATTCCCAACGTGTTCAGCGTCGAGTACATGGTCCGCTTCGATGTGCTGCAGCCCAGCGGCGTGGTCGACCCCTTCGTCACCCAGCCCACCGGCGCCTGCCTGCGGCTGGACATCGGCCGCGCGGACACCGGACTGCGCGTCGACGTCTTCTCCGACCGGATCGTCTCGTTCTATCGCGAGGGCACCACCGGCGTCGACTATCCCACGGTGGCCAGCATCGATTTGCCGTCGTCGCTCGATCTCCTCGATGGCCAGTGGCACGACCTGCGGTTCGACGTCGACCTCGGCGAGCCGGGACAGCCGGCCACCGTGTCCATCGACGGTTCCGAGGTGGGCACCGTCGCGGCCGACGCGCGCAACGGCTCGTCCAACCCGCAGATCCGGATCATGGCCTACTCGCGCGCCGTGGGCAGCGGCGTGGTGGACGCCCGGGTGGACCGCGTCCGCCTGGGCCGCGAGTCCGAGGAGGTGGTCCCGAGCGGCACCTACACCTCGGCGCCGCTGGACATCGGCGCGGTGAGCCTCGAGGCCCTCGACTGGACCTCGGCGCCCGCGTCGGTCTACCCCTGGGGCCCCTGGGTGAAGGACCCGGACAACCCGCTCATCTCCAGCCCCGCCCTGGTGGAGAACCTGCTGGTGGACCTGGACGACCCCCTGATGCAGCCCCTCACCTACGAGCATCCCGACCCGGGGATCGGCGAGGTGTACTGGGCGTGCTACTCGCCGGGCGGCATGGGCGGGACCATCGATCTCGCCTTCAGCGAGGATCCCGACCTCGGCACCTGGACCAAGTACGGCACCATCCTCTCCCCGGACGCGGGGGAGAACTACGTCTACTCGCCCAACCTCTTCCTGGACGAGGGCACGTACTACCTGGTCTACGACGTGCAGCTCACCGCCGACGGCAAGCAGCGCAACGCGTACGCCACGGCCCCGACGCCGCTGGGCCCGTGGACCAAGGGCCAGATCATCCTGGAACTCGGCGAGCCGGGCGCCTGGGACGACCTCCGCGTCACCGAGCCCTTCGTCTTCAAGGAGGGCGACACCTACTTCATGTACTACATGGGCGACCACGGCGCCCAGAACGGCGACGCCGAGCAGATCGGCCTGGCCACCACCACCGCCGACCTCTTCCCCCTCGGCCCGGAGCCCGGCGGCCTGTGGACCAAGCACGGTCTGGTCCTGCCGTTCTCCTCCGACCCCACGGCCTGGGACCGCGGCCTGACCGCCGACCCCTCCATCATCAAGGTGGGCGACGTCTACTACATGCGGTACACCGGCAGCTACGCCAACGAGCACTGGCAGCTGGGCACCGCATGGGCCACCGACCCCTACGGACCGTGGCATCGCCCCGAGGCCCCGGACATCGTGCTCGGCCCGCCGGGCTCCTGGGACGACGACCGTCTGGTCCGCGGCGCCATCCACTTCCACGACGGCCGCTACTACTCGCCCTACACCGGCAACAACGGCAGCGCCTACGCCAGCGGCATGGCCACCGCCGACGCCATCTCCGAGGACACCTACCTCGCCCTGGAGACCTCCACCAGCGCCGACGGCCTCGACTGGGAGGCCTGGCAACCGGTGGGCGCCGGCGGGGCCATCGCGTCCACGCCGCAGCGGTACTTCCGCTACCGGGCGAGCTTCACCGCCTCGCCCGGCGGCCATTCCGCGCAGCTGCTGACGGTCTCCCTGCAGTACGACGACGGGTCCGGCTCCAATGCCATCCTGCCCATCGCCCCGGCATCGGATCTGGTGAGCTGTGCGACCTCGGTGCCGGTGGACGTGTCGCTGGTCCTCGCCGATGGCGGCGACCCCGTCCGCGGCTACACCGTCACCGTGCAGGGATCGCCGGAGCTGTCGTTCGATGCGGACGACGTCACGGTGTACGACGTCCCCGCTGGCGAGACCAGCCAGGCCTTCATCACCGACGTCGGCGCCAACGCGGTGGAGATCAGCTACGCGCTGCTCGGCGACACGCCCGGGATCACCGCGGACGCGACCATCTTCACCGTCGCGGTCGGGGGCGCCGCCAGCGGCGTGGGTACCCTGAGCCTGGCTGATGGCGTGGTGCGGGGTCTGGACAACGAGCCCCTGCCGGTGGCCTTCGACGGCACCGTCGAGCTGACCGTGGACTGCGACGCGCCCGCCGCCGTGGCCGACCTGACCACCGCGCCGCGCCACGAGGCGGTCCACGTCACCTGGCAGGACCCGGACGACGCCGACCTGACGGCCTGCGAGGTCTGGCGGGCCCGGTGGCACGACGGGACCGGCGCGTCCGCCTATCCGGAGTACGACGACCTCCCCGGCGACGTCCTGCCCCCGCGGCCGGCCGATCGTGCGGCGGCCGATGCCAGTGCCGACTGGTCGCGGATCGCGACGCTTACGCCGGGGACCCAGGAGTTCACCGACGCCATCGCCGACCGCGGCATCTACCGCTACGAGGTCTTCGCCGTGGACCTGGCCCTCAACGCCGGCCCGCCGGCCGAGGACGCGCGACCGAGCACCAACTACATCCTCGGCGACATGGCCCTGCCCTACGACGGCGCGGTGGGCACGGACGACATCACGCGCCTGGCGGCCACCTTCGGCGAGCGCGACGAGGAGGGCA
>JAASSM010000468.1 GCA_021767885.1 bacterium
ACGGAGCCTGGTGCGCACCATGACCCTGCTGAAGTGACAGGGAGCGGCCGGTCAAGTAGAGACGGACCGATCCCTGAGCCCCGGCCGCTTGCGGCCGGGGCTCTCGTTCTGCCTCCGATGCTCGGAGGGAAGAGGCGTGGTCGACGGTCGGAGCCGGAGCGCCGCTTCGCGCGCCGCGCGCCCCCGATGGCGGCCCGCCGGCTCCGCTCAGCCGAGCTGCCGGTGCGCCTCGACCAGCTCCTCGACCACGCCGGGTTCGGCGAGGGTGGTGACGTCGCCGAGGTCGTCGTAGTCGCCGGCGGCGATCTTGCGCAGGATCCGGCGCATGATCTTCCCGGAGCGCGTCTTGGGCAGGCCCGGCGCCACGAGGACCTCGTCGGGCGTGGCCACCGGGCCGATGACGTGCCGCACCTGCTCCTTGAGCAGGCCGGCCAGCTCGTGGGCCTCCATGTCGGCGAACTGGTTGTCGAGGATCACGTAGGCGAAGATGCCCTGGCCCTTGATCTCGTGGGGGAAGCCCACCACGGCGGCCTCGGTCACCGCGTCGTGGGCCACCAGGGCGCTCTCCACCTCGGCGGTGCCCAGGCGGTGGCCGGAGACGTTGATGACGTCGTCCACGCGGCCGGTGATCCAGTAGTAGCCGTCCTCGTCGCGGCGGCAGCCGTCGCCGGTGAAGTAGAAGCCCGGGAAGCGCTCGAAGTAGGTCTCGTGGAAGCGGTGATGGTCGCCGTGGATGGTGCGGGCCTGGCCCGGCCAGCTCTGGCTGAGCACCAGGTTGCCGCTGGCGGCGCCCTCGAGCTCCTGGCCCTGGTCGTCCACCAGGCGCGGTCGCACGCCGAAGAACGGCAGCGTGGCCGACCCCGGCTTCATGGGCGTCACCCCGGGCAATGGCGTGATGAGGATGCCGCCGGTCTCGGTCTGCCACCAGGTGTCCACCACGTTGCACTGCCCGCGACCCACCACGTCGTGGTACCAGTTCCAGGTCTCCGGGTTGATGGGCTCGCCCACGGTGCCCAGGGTGCGCAGGCTGGCCCGGGAATACCGCTGGACGTGCTCGTCGCCGGCGCGCACCAGGGCGCGGATGGCGGTGGGGGCGGTGTAGAAGATGTTCACCTGCAGATCGTCGACGATCTGCCAGTAGCGGCCAGCGTCGGGGTGGACGGGCGTGGACTCGAACATCACCGTGGTGGCCCCGTTGGCCAGCGGCCCGTAGATGATGTAGGTGTGGCCGGTGATCCAGCCGCAGTCGGCGGCGCAGAAGTAGACGTCGCCATCGTGGTAGTCGAAGACCACGCGGTGGGTGTAGCTGGCGTAGACCATGTACCCGCCCGTGGTGTGCACCAGCCCCTTGGGCTTGCCGGTCGAGCCGCTGGTGTAGAGGATGAACAGCGGATCCTCCGCACCCATCCACTCCACCGAGCAGGTGGAACGCTGCTTGCGGCACTCCTCGTCCAGCCAGAAGTCCCGACCGTGGCGCATGGACACGTCGGCGTCGGTGCGCCGCGCCACGAGCACGGTCTGCACCTGGTCCAGGCCGTCCACGGCGCGGTCCACGGTGGCCTTCAGGGGCAGCGCGCGGCCGCCCCGCAGCCCCTCGTTGGCGGTGACCACCAGCCGGGCGCCGCAGTCGAGGATGCGGTCGCGGATGGCCTCGCTGCTGAAGCCGCCGAACACCACCGAGTGCACCGCGCCGATGCGCGCGCAGGCCAGCATGGTGTAGGCCAGCTCCGGGATCATGGGCATGTAGACGATCACCCGGTCGCCCTTGCGCACGCCGTGCTCGCGCAGGACGTTGGCCACCCGCGCCACGTGATGCTTGAGGTGCCGGTAGCTGATGGTCTCGTACTCGCCGGGCGCGTCCTTGGCCCAGATGATGGCCGGCTGATCGCCGCGGTCGTTCAGGTGGCGGTCGATGCAGTTGTAGCAGGCGTTGAGCCGGCCCCCGAGGAACCAGCCCATGTCCGTCTCCTCGTAGTCGCTGTCGAAGACGGTGTCCCACTTGTGGAACCAGTGCAGGTCATGGGCCCGCTCGGCCCAGAACATCTCCGGCGCGTCGAGGGAGAGGCGATAGAGACGCTGGTACTCCTCCATGGTGGGCACGTGGGGCGTGCGGCCGGGGAATCGGTGCGGCGGGATGGCCGGGGTCGGGTTCATGGAGGGACCTCCGCGGCGGGCTGGGGAGCGATGAGGGGCGACGAGATCCGTGAGATGTTATCGGATTTCCGGCGCGATCGCATCCGCCGGGCCATCAGGAAATCCTCAACCCGCCGTCCTTCCGGGCGATCTACCCAGGGAACAGAAATCTCCCGATCCGGCTGCCCGGAGCAGCACCGCGGAGGAATCCCATGGCGTCCCGGCGCATTCTCAACCTCGCGACCCTGCTGAGCGCCGTCCTGCTGGTGGCCTCGCTCGGCCTGATGGTCCACTCCCGCACCGGCCAGGACCAGCGACCGGCACGGCTCGAGCTGGCCCGCGGGCTGGTGGGCCACCTGGACGGGCTGCGGGCCCACGCCCGCGATCTCGCCCGGGCCGATCAGCTGGACCAGGTCCGCGCCCGCCGGCAGGAACTGGCCCGCAGCGTCCTGGCGTTCGACCAGGACCTGGTGGCCCTCGCCGACGGGACCAGCGGACCGGCCGCCGCCGCGGTGGCCGAGGCCCGCGCCATCTGGCGCACCCTGGGCCTGGACCTGGCCGACCTCGCCGCCGGCGAGTACGCCCCCAGCAGCGCCGCCGGGCGCGAGACCCTGGCCGCGCTGGCCGCCGCCGGGCCCGACCTGCGCCAGCACCTCGACACGACGGCCGCCGCCGTCAGCGCCGCCGGCAACCGGGCCAGCGACGTGGGCCGCCTCGCCGGCACCGCGGCGGTGGTGCTGGGCGGGACCACCCTGCTGCTGGGCCTGATCGCCTTCTGGCCCCGCCGCGACGCGGCGCGCACCGCCACCGGCGCCGCGCCTCCACATCCGGCCGCCTCCTCCGCGCCGGACGGACCGCCGGCCGACGCCGCGGCCGCCCGCGCGGCGCCCCCGG
>JAASSM010000469.1 GCA_021767885.1 bacterium
AGCGGAGCGCCGCCGCCACGACGACGACCGACGACCCGGGATCCTGACGGGTCGTTCCGGAATCCCGAGCGCCGGGCGGGTCGCGCCCGGACGGACCATCGCCCACCAACCAGGGAGCATCGCCCATGACGTCTCGCCCGCGCACCATCCGTCGCGCCATCCTCGCCCCGGCCGCCCTGGCCCTGGGGCTCCTGGCCGCGCTGGCCGGCTGCGGCCGCCAGGACACCGCCACCGGGCCGCAGGCCGGCGAGCCGGCGCTCCCGTCCGCGCCGGCGGCGCCGTCCGGCCCGGCGACCAAGTCCGTCGCCGCCGACACCCTCGACCAGGCCATCGTCCAGTTCGACGACCGCACGTTCGATGGCCAGCAGACCACCTTCTCCTGGCGCCTGTCCGGTCGTGGCCGTCCGGGCGACCTGGGGACCTTCTTCCTGGAGTTGCCGCCATGCGCGCCCGAGGTGATGGCGTTCTCGCCCCCCGGGGCGGTGTTCGGCGACCATCCCGACACCGCGCTCTCCGGCATCCGCTGGAACGTCGCCCTCGGCGAGGACGACCCGTTCGGCGTCGGGTTCCAGCTCGTGTTCGCCGGCGACGTGGACCTGGGCGTGGTCCGCACCGCGGTCTCCCTGCTGGAGAGCGCCGCGGCCGGCGAGCAGGGCGATGCCGGACGCCAGGGGGGATCCGGCAGCGTGCTGGGCCCCTGCGGGGGCGGCGCCATCACCGGCACCGTGTTCGTCGACACCGACAGCAGCGGGATCTACGACCCCGCCACCGAGGGCGGTCTGGCCGGCGTGCTCGTGCGCGCGGTCGATGCCCAGGGGCAGGTGGAGGCCACCCTCACCGACTCCACCGGCGCCTTCGAGCTGCTGCTCCTCGAGGGCACCTACACCGTGCGCGTGGACACCACCGCCGCGGCCGGGTTCTTCAACCCCGAGCTGGGGACCTGGTGGACGCCCACCACGGCGCTCGATTTCACCGTGGAGGTGCCGCCGGGGGCCACGGGCGTGGACTTCGGCTTCCAGCCCACCACCGATCAGGTCCTCGAGGACCTCGAGGATGGGGACCTGCGGAGCCTCGGCGTGCCGCTGGACTTCTGGATCGCCGAGCTCATGTTCGCCCTCGATCCGGTGCCGGTGCCCGAGGGCATCGATCCCGAGGTGCTGCCGTACGACACCCCCACCTACACCCCCGCCGAGCTGCTGGATCTCCTGCAGCAGGTGCAGCAGCAGGCCCTGCCCCAGCCCTACCAGTTCACCGCGGGCGAGGAGTTCGCCGAGGCGCTGGCCATCCTCGCCATCGGCGGCGGCGAACCGGTGGACATCCTGCTGGCCGAGCTGCTGGCCACGGAGCTGAACCTGGTCAGCGGCCGCGCGTTCGAGGACGACACCCAGCTGCTGCCGGCCCTGGTGCTCTGGGGGGAGTCCATCGTGGTGCAGGCGGGCGGGGTGGCGCTGGCCCAGGACGCGGCCGTCCGCGTCGCCATCGATGTGTTCCGGACGTTCAATGTGGGCGGCGGCGGCGGCTTCGACGGCAAGTGATCACCTGTGCCCCGAAGATTGTTGATGGCCCCCCGGAGACGGCTCCGGGGGGCTGAAATGATACGTTTCGTGACCCTCACGGCATGTCACGTGATGTCGGACGCCGGGTCTGGCGGTCATCAACAATCTTCGGGGCACAACCCACCGCCTGCTGCATCCTGCTCGCCCTGGCGAGCGCTGGCGTCGCCGCCGAGGAGGTCGTCGTCGACGGCGTGCTCCACGTGCGCAACGGGGCCGAACCGGCCGCTGGGCGACAGGTCCTGCAGCTGGAGGAACTCTGGCGACGCGGGGGGCTGGACGACGACCTCTTCTTCGGCGTCCTGATCCAGACCCGGTTCGACGCTGCGGGGCGGGTCTACCTGCTCGACATGCAGCTCGCCCAGGTCACCGTGCTGGGACCGGATGGGGAGCTGGTCCGGACCCTCAGCCGCGAGGGAGACGGCCCCGGCGAGACGCGCCGACCGTCCGACCTGCTGATCATGGACGACGGCGGGATCGGGATCGTGCGCGGCTATCCGGGCAGCGTGGTGCTGCTGGACGCCGGCGGGGATCCTGCCGGCGTCATCGAGGTGGGGGGCGATCCCCTGCACGGAGGCGCCACCACGCTGGAGCTGGCGCATCATCGCGGTGGCCAGCTCGTGGCCGGCCTCATCGACGTGCAGCAGGACGGCGGCAGCATTCAGCGTCGGACCGCGCGCATCGTCCGTCTCGCGGGCGATGGCGCGCGCGAGGTGGTCTATCACGAGGCCGGCTACACCTGGGACTTCCGGGATTTCCACTTCTCCGAGCGCGAGAACGTGGCCTGGGCCGCGCGTCGGATGGCGCTCGGCCCCGATGGCCGCGTCTACAGCGCCACCGACCGGGATGCCTACGCGATCACGGTCTTCGAGCCCGACGGCGCCATCGACCGCGTCATCGAGCGGCCGCACGAGCCATACCGGCGGTCGGCCGGCGAACGCGCGGCCGTCCACGAGCTCTACGCCTCGATGCTGCGCCAGCTCCCCTTCGAGGCCCGGATCACCGTCGAGCCGACCGAACCGGTCATCGGCTGGATCGGCCCCGGCCTGCGCGTCGCCGCCGACGGTTCGCTCTGGGTGCTCACCAGCCGTGGCCGGCGGCCGCGGGCCCCCGGCGTGATGGCCGTCTACGACGTCTTCGACCCCTCGGGACGCTTCGCGCGCCAGATGGCCGTCGTCTGCGAGGGCGATGCCCGGGAAGACGCGCTCTTCTTCTCTCCGGACGGCGAGCGCGCGGTGCTGGTCAAGGGGTTCCTGGCCGCCGCGCGGGCCATGGTCGGCGCGGAGGTGGACACCGGCGCCGAGCCCGAGCCTCTCGAGGTGGTTTGCTACGCGGTGGCGGCGGGGTCGTGACCACGTTGCTGCCGCGCTGGAACTCGCGCCCGATCCCGGGCGAGCCGACCGCGGTCGCTGGTCCGGCGGTCACCGTGCGAGGGTCAGGGTCCGCGTCACCACCTCGGGGCCGGCCATCAGG
>JAASSM010000470.1 GCA_021767885.1 bacterium
CCCCAGGACGCAGAGCTTGGCGGCCAGCACGGTCTCCCGCGCACCGGCCCGGGGCCGCAGGAAGCGCCGGTAGACGTCGTGCACCAGGTAGCTCGCGCCCCAGTTCAGGTGCGTGTCGATGGTGGACATGAAGGCGGCGAAGAAGCTCACCAGCATCAGGCCCAGCAGGCCCGGCCCCAGGAGCTGCTTCATCAGCAACGGATAGGCCGCCTCGTCGCCCTGGCCCGCCGGCAGGGTGGGCACCAGGACCAGCGAGGCGAGGGCGGCCAGGATCCACGGCCAGTAGCGCACGGCGTTGACGGCGATCACGTACCAGAGCGTGGCGCCACGGGCGTGGCGCTCGTCCCTCGCGGCGGCCATGCGCTGGATCAGGTAGCCGCCGCCGTCGGCATTGTGCGAGGCCCACCACATCACGGTGATGAAGATCACGAAGCGGAACAGGTTGTCCTCCAGGCCGAGGCCGCCGCCGGGGATCAGGGCGGTGGTGTCGGCCGTGGCCAGGGGCGAGGCCGCCAGGCGCGCCTTCAGCTCCCCGATCCCGCCGATGCGATCGACGGCCACGGTGGCCAGGATGATCGAGCCGGTCATCGCCAGCAGGAACTGGATCACGTCGGTGATCACCACGCCCCAGAACCCCGCCAGCAGGGCGTACAGCAGGGCGAAGCTCGCGCCCGCGAGCACGGCCACCGTGGGATCGATGCCCAGGACGGTCTCGGCCACCGTCGCCATGCCCTTCAGCACCCAGCCGAGCACGATGAAGTTGTAGAGGACCGCGAAGTAGAAGGCCTTGAACCCGCGCAGGGCGGCCGCCGGTCGGCCGGCGTAGCGCATCTCGATGAGCTCGTTGTCCGTCAACACCTCGGCCCGCCGCCAGAAACGGCTGAAGAGGAACACGGCCAGGGTCTGCGCCAGGACGTAATGCCAGCCGAACCAGTTGTACCAGATCCCGTGCTCGCGCACGAAACCGGTGACCGCCAGCGGCGTGTCGGCGGCGAACGTGGTGGCCACCATGCTGGTGCCCAGGATCCACCATGGGAGCGAGCGGCCCGCCAGGAAGTAGCTGGCCTCGTCGCGGCTGGCACGGCGGCTGAAGGCCACGCCCAGGGCGATGGTGCCGGCGAGGTAGGCGGTGATGACCAGCCAGTCGAGCAGGTGCAGAGATGCCATGCCGGGTATGGAATCACGCGGCCGGCCAGCGGGCAAGCGCGGGTTGCGGGTTCCTGACCGCGGCGGACGTTGTGCGGGAGGCGCCCTCGCCGCGCCGCGCACGCGGCCGGGCGGACCGCCACTGCCTCGAGCCGGGAGCCGCCGTGAGCACCGAGTCCATCCCCCAGCCCCCCCATGCCCGGCCATCGCCGGCGATCTGCGAGGATCTCGGCGTCGACCCGGCGCGCGGACTGCCGGTCGCCGAGGTCCGCGAGCGTCGCGAACGCCACGGTCCCAACCGCTTCGCCGAGGCCCCGCGCCGCCGCGCCGGGAGCATCCTGCTGGACCAGTTCCGCAGCGTGGTGATCGTGGTGCTGGTGATCGCCGGCGCGGTGGCCTTCGCGTTCCGGCACTGGGCCGAGGGCATCGCCATCACGGCGGTGCTGCTGATCAACGGCGGCCTGGGCTTCGTCACCGAGTGGAAGGCCGTGCGCTCCATGGAGGCGCTGCGGGAGCTCGGTCGCGACACGATCCGCGTCCGCCGGGACGGACAGGACACGGAGGTGCCCGCGGACGACCTCGTGCCCGGAGACATCGTCGTCTTCACCGGCGGCGACCTGGTCCCCGCCGACATCCGCCTGGTGGAGGCCAACACCGTGCGGGTGAACGAGTCGGCACTGACCGGCGAGTCGGTCCCCGTCCTCAAGGGGACCGCGGCCGTGGACGCCGGCGCCCCCCTGGCCGAGCGCGAGGGCATGCTCTTCCGCGGGACCACCGTCACCCAGGGGTCGGGCCTGGGCGTGGTGGTGGCCACGGGCATGGCCACCGAGCTCGGACGCATCTCCGAGCTGGCTGCCGGCGCGCAGGAGGAGGTGACACCCCTGCAGAAGCGCCTCGACCGCCTGGGACGGCGGCTGGCCTGGATCACCGGGACCGTGGCGGTGGTCGTGGCGTCGGTGGGCTTGCTCGCCGGCAAGGATCCCGCCCGCATGATCGAGACGGCCATCGCCCTGGGCGTGGCCGCCATCCCCGAGGGCCTGCCCATCGTGGCCACGCTGGCCCTCGCCCGCGGCATGGTGCTCATGGCCCGCCGCAACGCCCTGATCAATCGCCTGCCGGCGGTCGAGGCGCTGGGCGCCACGGGCGTGATCTTCACCGACAAGACCGGCACGCTGACCGAGAATCACATGACGCTGCGACGCGTCGCCTCACCGGCCGGCGGGTTCGCCGTGGACGAGGAGCAGGGCGCCTTCACCCCGGAGCGGGATGTGGAGGACGGCGAGGGGCGGGGCGGGTCGCACGCCTCCGGCCCGGACGCCGCTCACCACCCGCTGCTGCGCCGCATCCTGGAGATCGGCGTGCTCTGCAACAACGCCGCGCTCGCCGGACGCGACGGCGATCGGCACCCGGACGCCGAGCAGGGCGATCCCACCGAGACCGCCCTCCTGCGCGCCGGCCGGCGCGCCGGGCTCGACCGCGAGGAACTGCTGGCCGCCAGGCCCGAGGCCCGCGAGGAGCCCTTCGACGCCGGCACCATGATGATGGCCACGTTCCACGAGGACGGCGACGGGTACCTGGTGGCGGTCAAGGGAGCGCCGTCCCGCGTCCTGGATGCCTGCACCGCGGTGGCCGCCGGCGGTGAGGGCGACTCCGCGCCCGCGAGCGAGCCCCTCGGCGCAGAGGCGCGCCAGCGATGGGCCGAGCGTGCCGAGAGCCTGGCCGCCGCCGGCCTGCGGGTCCTCGCGGTGGCCGACGGGCGCTCCGCCACCGTCGAGGCCGAACCCTACCGGGACCTGCGCCTGCTCGGCCTGGTCGGCCTGCTCGACCCGCCCCGGGACGACGTGCGCGGCGCCATCGCCGAGTGCCCTGGCGCCGG
>JAASSM010000471.1 GCA_021767885.1 bacterium
CGCGGCGCAGCCTGGCGGGGTGATGGACGCTGCGGCGACGCCGGCCACGCCCGCGGCGCTGCGGGCCCGGATCAAGGCCGCGGTGGAGGAACTGGACCGGCAGGGACGCGCGGTCAACCGGGCCTACGCGCCGGTCCGTCGGGGCGCACCGGCGGATCCCGGGGGCTGGGAGATCCTCGATGAACTCCACGCCGCCGTGGGCGAGGTGGCGCGGACGGCCATGCGGCTGGACGCCGCCGTGGCGCGGCTGGGCCAGACCGAGGACTTCTCGCCGCGGGTGCGCCGCTCCGTCTTCCGCGAGCGGCAGGCCCGGGCCGACAGCCTGGCCGCGGCCGCGGCGACCATCGCCGCGCGGCCATGGCGGCCGCTGTTGCCGGAGGATCCGGAGGAGGCCCGCCTGGCGGTGCATCGCCTCGCTCGCCAGGCCAAGCTGCATGCCGAGCAGGCCGTGGCCGCCTCCGATGACCTCGCATACGCCGTGGGTGTCACCGAGGGGGTGGGACCCCGCTCGCTCAGCCTCTCGCTGGTGGGCATCCTCGTGGTCTTCACGGTCCTTGCCCTCATCGCCCTGCTGGTGGGGCTGATCCGCCGGCTGGACGATGGCTGGCAGGAACGCGAGGAGCAGAGCGCCAGCGCCGCGCTGGAGAAGGACCCGACCATCGACGAGACCACCGCCGTGCTCATCGCCGCGGCCTGCGCCACGGTGATCACCGGGCGGCACCGCGTGCGCCGGATCCGGCGCCTGCTCTCGCCACGAACCAAGCGCACGCCCTGGTCGGCCCAGGGGCGCCTCATCCTGCAGGGATCACACGCCGTCGAGCGCAAGCACGGGTGATCGCACCCGGGGAGAGAGAATCATGAAGCTGAAGATCACGGTCCACGGTGTGGCCTACGAGGTGGACGTCGAGGTCCTCGACGCGGAGAAGGACTTCCTCCAGGCCAGCCCGCTGCCCCCCGTCGCCCCGCCGGCCGGTGCCGCGCCCATGGCCGCCCCGGCGTCCGGCCCGGCGCCCGTGCCGCAGCCCCAGCGCCCCGCCCCGGCGGCGGGCGGCGCTGGCGGTGATGGCGTGATCAGCCCCATCGCCGGCACCGTGCTCGAGGTCAAGTGCAAGCCCGGCGACGAGGTCAAGAACGGCCAGGAACTGCTGGTCATCGAGGCGATGAAGATGGAGACCGCCATCAGCGCGCCGCGCGACGGCAAGGTCAAGGCCGTGCCCGTGGCCGCCGGCGACGGCGTCCGCGAGAACCAGCTCCTGGTCGAGTTCGAGTAGGGACGAGCATGGAAGCGTTCTGGGATTTCCTGCAGGTCGGCATCTTCGGCAACTTCTCCTGGGGCAACCTCGCCATGCTCGCCGTGGGATGCGTGTTCATCTGGCTGGGCGTGGTCAAGGACTACGAGCCGCTGCTGCTGGTGCCCATCGGCTTCGGCATGCTGGTGGGCAACATCCCGCTGGCCGCCGGCATGAACATCGGGATCTACGAGGACGGCAGCGTCCTGAACATCCTCTACAACGGTGTGACGCAGGGCTGGTATCCCTCGCTGATCTTCCTGGGCATCGGCGCGATGACCGACTTCTCCTGCATGCTGTCCAATCCGCGGCTCATCCTGCTGGGAGCGGCGGCGCAGGCGGGCATCTTCCTGACCTTCCTCGGCTCGCTGGCCCTGGGCTTCCCCATGCGCGAGGCCGCGGCCATCGGCATCATCGGCGGCGCCGACGGGCCGACGGCCATCTTCCTGTCCAGCCAGCTCGCGCCGCACCTGCTGGGGGCCATCGCCGTGGCGGCCTACTCCTACATGGCCCTGGTGCCGGTGATCCAGCCGCCCATCATCAAGCTGCTCACCTCGCGCCGCGAGCGCCTGATCCGCATGAAGCCCTCGCGGCCGGTGAGCAAGCGCGTGCGCATCCTCTTCCCGGTGATCGCGTTCATCGTCTGCGCCAGCATCGCGCCCGGCGCCATCTCCCTGCTCGGATTCCTCTTCTTCGGCAATCTGCTGAAGGAGAGCGGCGTGACCGAGCGCCTGGCGAAGACCGCCCGCGGCTCGATGATCGACATCGTGACCATCCTGCTGGGGCTCTGCGTGGGCACCAGCACCGACGCCAGCCGCTTCCTGACGCCACAGTCCATCCTGATCTTCGTGCTGGGGGCCGTCAGCTTCGCCGTGGCCACGGCGTGCGGCGTGCTCTTCGCCAAGCTGCTGAACCTGCTGTCGCGCGACAAGATCAATCCCATCATCGGCGCGGCCGGCGTCTCGGCGGTGCCGGATTCGGCGCGGGTGTGCCAGATGGTGGGCGCGCGGGAGGATCCCCAGAACTTCCTGATCATGCACGCCATGGCGCCCAACGTGGCCGGGGTGATCGGCTCGGCGGTGGCCGCCGGCGTCTTCCTCTCGACGTTCGTGCTGAAGTAGGCCAGGCTCCGGGCCCGGCGTGGTCGCGAGGCTCGCGAGGCTCAGGCCTCGCCGCGGTGGGCGCGCGGCTCCTCGCCGGAATCCTGCAGGGCCCCGCGCACGGCCTCGATGAGGCGGCTCGGCGTGAAGGGCTTGGCCAGCGTGTCGGCCACCCGCAGGCGCACCACGTCCTCCGGCCGGATGCCCTCCGGATGGCCGGACATGAGGATCACCGGCATCCGGGGCCGGTAGCGCCGGACCTCTCCCACCACCTCGCGGCCGTCGAGGCCGCGCATGAACTGGTCGGTCAGCAGCACGTCGAAGCGGCCAGGATCGGCCGCGAAGGCGGCCACGGCGGCGGCTCCGTCCTCGAACAGCGTCACGATCATGCCCGCCCGCTGGAGGCACGAACGGACGGTCCCGGCCACCATGGTGTCGTCCTCCACGAGCAGGACGTGGGCGGTGCGGGCCGGCCCGGAGGCGTCGCCTGGCGCGGCGGCTCCGGGCGATGGGCGCCCCGCGGCGCCGGCCGCCGGCCGGGCCGTGGCGTCGGCCCCGGCGGCCGGCGCGAGCGGCTCCGGGCCGGTCGCGGCCTCGGGCCCGGGCGAGCCGGCGGGCTGGATCTCGAGC
>JAASSM010000472.1 GCA_021767885.1 bacterium
CCAGGCCAGCACCACCGCCGTGCCCACCAGGGCGGCCCCCAGGGCGCTGCTGGCGGCCAGGGCGCCGGCGTCGGGATCGCGGCCGGCCTCGGACGCCAGCTCCGGCCACCACACCGAGGCGATGAGCAGCCAGAATGCGGGCATCAGCGAGCCCAGCAGCACCACCCCGGCATAGACGAAGTGGAAGATGGCCAGCAACCGGAGGTTCTCCTGCGCACGGTTCATGGGCCGCCTCCTCGGCGTGGGTGTGGGCCGCGTC
Source organism: bacterium (assembly GCA_021767885.1). The sequence goes on from JAASSM010000472.1 coordinate 260, forward strand.
CGGCGCGGCCGCCTGCTCCCTCATGGTGACGCATCGCCGCGGCGCCGGCAACGGCCGACCGTCTGCACGCTGGACGCCGCCCCGGGAATCCCTATGCTTGTCGGATGGACCTCTGGCGCGATCGCAACCTGCACATCGTCTTCGGCGTGACGCTGATGGCCGTCCTGGGCGTCTCCAGCGTGGCGCCGGCGCTGCCACGCATCGCCCAGGTGTTCGGCATCGCGCCCCAGCAGACCGGCTTGCTGATCACGGTCTTCACCGTGCCCGGTGTGCTGCTGACCCCGGTGGCGGGCGTGCTCGCCGACCGGTACGGACGGCGGCGGGTGATCGCCCCCTCGCTGTGGCTCTTCGCCCTGGCGGGGATGGCCTGCGCCCTCGCCGGCAGCTTCCAGCAGTTGCTCATCCTCCGCTTCCTGCAGGGCATCGGTGCCGCCTCGCTGGGGGCGCTGAACCTGGCCCTGCTGGGCGACCTCTTCGAGGGCCGCCGGCGCGCGTCGGCCATGGGCATCAACATGACGGTGCTGAGCGTGGGCACCGCGGCCTACCCCGGCCTGGGCGGCGCCCTGGCCGAGCTGGGCTGGCGGTGGCCGTTCGTGCTGGCGGCCGCGGCGATTCCCGTGGCGATGGCCGTGCAGTTCCGCCTGCGCAATCCCGAGCCGCGCAACCAGCAGACCCTGCGCGAGTACCTGGGCGCCGTGGCGCGGCGGGTGTGGCGGCCGCCGGTGGGCGCGAGCTTCACCGTCAGCCTGGTGACCTTCATCCTGCTCTACGGGGCCATCCTCACCTACTTCCCCGTGCTGCTGGATCGGCGGTTCGGCTTCTCGCCGGCGGTGATCGGCCTGTACCTCACCGTGGGCTCGGCGGCCACCGGCGTGATGTCCACGCTGTCGGGGTGGATCTCCGACCGGCTGCCGCCGCGGCGGGTCATCGCCCTCTCCTTCGGGCTCTATGCCGCGGCCCTGGCCCTCATCGGCTGGCTCTCGTCGCCCTGGCTGCTCGTCCTGCCGGTGCTGCTCAACGGCTGCGCCATGGGGCTGAACATGCCCGCGCTGATGACGGTGCTCGCGGGCCTGGCGCCCACCGAGCACCGGGGGGCGTTCCTCGCGCTCAACGGCACCGTGCTGCGGGGCGGGCAGACGCTGGGCCCGCTGCTGGGGGGCGCCATGTTCGGCTGGCAGGGGCTGGAGGCCATCTTCGCCGGCGGCGCGGCGCTGGCGGTGCTCACGTTGCTGGTGGTGGTGCCCTTCGTGCCGGCGGTGGACCCCGGCCGCCAGCGCGCATCCGCCACCTGAGCGGACGCCCGGGGCGGGCTCGCGGTGATCTTCATGATCGTTCTGGTCGTGGTTCTGCGCGTCAGGGGATGAACGCCCCCTGTCCGTCCTTGACGCCGATCGGAGGATCGCCCATGCCGTCCCACTGGAATCTCGCCCGCATCACCGTGCTGCTGCTGGCCGCCGCGCTGCTCGCCGGCTGCAGCGAGGAGAACGACCCCGCCAGCCCCGCCGGCAGCACCGAGCCGGTGGACCCGGCCACCGTCAACACGTTCGTGGACGGCCTGCCCGACTGGGAGGTCCCGTCCGACCAGCCCGACCCGCCCGCGCCCCAGGACGACGAGGAGGTGCTCGAGGACCTCCAGTACTACGTCTGCGAGGTGGTGGAGTACGACCTGCGCCAGAACTTCGAGAGCATCGTCGCGGTGGGCGCCAACGCCACGGCGCTGAAGCCCGGCATGCTGGTCCAGGGCGCCGGCGTGCGCGACGGCTCGCTGTCGACCATCGGCCTGCGCCGCTCGCCGCTGAGCCTCTCGGTGAACCTGGCCCTGGAGAACCCCAGCCGCAGGGTGGACGAGCCCACCAGCGCCACCTTGCAGGAGGCCATCGCCTCGCTGCAGCGCGAGGCCGACACCCGTCTGGGCAGCCTGCCGGTGGTGCCGGCGACCATCAACTTCCAGGCCCAGAGCGCCTATTCCTACGAGCAGGCCATGCTCGCGGCCGGCATCAGTCTCAGCTACGACGCCGTCTTCGCCAGCGGCTCGGTGAGCACGGCCTTCAGCGAGCAGTCGTCCATCGCCCACACCACCGTGATCGTCAAGCTGATGCAGCCCATGTACACCATCTCCTTCGCCGACGACGCGCTGGCCGAGCCCGCGTCCTTCTTCCACGCCGACATCACGCAGGGCGACTTCGACCGGCAGGTGGAACTGGGCACCATGGGGGCGGGCAACCAGCCCTGCTACGTGCAGTCGGTCACCTACGGGCGCATGCTGGTCTACACCATGACCAGCACCGAGGCCGAATCCGCCCAGGAGCTGCGCGCGGCGGCCCAGGCGTCCTACGGGGCGTGGGAGGGCAGTGGCAGCTACAACGAGCGTCAGCGCCAGCTGGTGAGCAACTCCTCCATCGAGGTGCAGGTCTTCGGCGGCACGCAGGAGGACGCGCTGGACGGCATCCGCGCCGCTCTGCGCGACGGCGACTTCGGCGAGTTCCTGCGTCCGGTCCCGGCCACCACCGCGGTGCCCCTCTCCTACCGCATCAACGACCTCAAGAACCGCCAGCCCGCCGTGATCGGCGACGCCACCCGCTTCTCCATCCGGCAGTGCGAGCCGGCCAGCCTCTTCCGCTTCACCGTCTCGCTGGACAGCGTCTCGGTGGTCGACGGCTGCACCGAGCAGGAGCTCTTCGACATCGAGAGCTACGTCTGGTCGCCCGGCAGCGGGGGCGGCTCCTGGTGGCTGCTGCACAACGACGGCGAGTAC
>JAASSM010000473.1 GCA_021767885.1 bacterium
CCGGTAGTAGCGCCGCGCCAGGTCCGGCTGCGAGAGACGGTAGCCCCGGCCCTCGAGGGCGCCACGGGCGGCGGCCACCTGCTCGCGCGGCACCCAGAGGTCCAGGTCCACGAACCAGCGCTCCTCCGGCCGCGGATAGACCGTGAGCGCCAGCGCCGCCCCCTTGAGCACCACCGGCCGGCAACCCGCATCCGCGAGCGCGGGCAGGATCCGCTCCAGTTCGAGGAGCATCAGGCCCGTGCGCCGGCGGGCGACCTCGGCCGCCAGCGCCAGCTCCCGCGCCCCGCCCGGCCCCAGGGCCTCCGGCGCCACGGACGCGGCCAGGGTCTGCATGGCCGGCTGCGCGTTGAGCAGACGGCCCAGCGCCGCGGGATCCAGCCCCGCCGGCGGCGGCACGGTGCCGGCGACCCCGGAGGCCCAGGCCCGGGCGAGGTCGGCGACGTAGTCGAGTTCGGGTGCGAGGGAGGGGGGCATGGGTTCCTTTCTTGTCTCGGGAGCCATGATGGCTCATCCTGCCCCAGGCGGCCAATCCATTGTGCCCCGAAGATTGTTGATGGGCGCCAGACCGGCGCAAGGAGATCACGATACATGACGCCCGCGACATGAAACGTATAAAAAATGCCCCCCAGGATGGGACCCGGGGCCCCATCCACAATCTTCGGGGCACAGCTGAGGGGATGGCCGGGGTGGTCGGTCAGAGCCGGCTCCTCCGCCGCCGCCTCCCCCCCGGAGAACCGGTGCTCCTCCCCGTCCGCTCCGGCAGCATGGCCCCCCTCATGCCCGTCGGATCCCGGATCGCCGTGGAGGCGGTGGCCGGCGACCGCTGCGAGGTGGGCGACGTGGCGGTCTTCGCCCGCGGACAGCGCCTGGTGGCCCACCGGTTGCTGCTGGCGTGGGCCGTGGGGGCGGACCGCTGGTTCCTCGAGCGGGGCGATGGCGTCTCGGCGCCCGGTCTGGTACCCCAGCGGGCGATCCTCGGCCGCGTGGTGGCGGTCCACGGTCCGCAGGGCGAGACCGTCGTCCTGGATTCCCCGGTGGCGCGCTGGCACGCCCGCCGCGCCGTCCGCAAGAGCCTGAAGACCATGGTGCGCGACGGTCTGCTCGCGCTCGTCAGGAGAGTGACCCCATGACGAACCCCGACACCTACCGCCTGCGGGTCGGCGCCACGGTCCTGGAACTCCGTGGGCCGGACCGGGCCTTCACCGGCTCGCTCGCACGATACTTCATGCAGGAGAGCGATCCGGCGGCGCCGGACATCTCGCTGGAGATCCAGCTCGTGTCCCACGCCCGGCCGCCGCAGGTGCCCAGTTCCCTCGTGCTCACCAAGACCCTCACCACCGATGGCTTCGACATCGCCGGCGGGCTGATCCGCGGCCGGTTCGACGCCGGCAGCGGCCAGGGCCAGCTCCAGGTGGCCGCCATCCTGCTGGGCGGGCGGATGACCCGCGTCTTCGAGCAGATCCTCTACCAGGCCTTCCACTCCGCTCGCCTGCGCCGCGGCTACGATGCGGCCCTGGTCCACAGCGCCGGCGTGATCTCCGGCGGCCGCGGTTACCTGTTCGTGGGCGCCAGCGAGGCGGGCAAGACCACCATCGCCGGCCTGGCCGACGGCCGCACCGTCCTGAACGACGAGATGAACCTGGTGGAGTTCGGGCCCGGCGGCGTCCAGGTGGTGGGCACGCCCTTCAACGGCTTCTTCCGGGACAAGCGACCGGGCCGCGCCCCCCTGGCGGGCATCCTGCTGCCGGAGAAGGGGGCCGAGCACGCGCTGGCGGCCGTGGGTCCGGGCGAGGCCACCGCCACCGTGGCCGCCCAGGTGGCGCCGCCGGTGCCCCTGGAGGCGGTGGCCGGCGACGCCACCACCGGCACCATGCTCGACATCGCCGCCCGCCTGGTGCACCATGCACCGGTGCGCCGGCTGGTCTTCACGCGCGATCCCGGCTTCTGGCCGCTGCTCGACGCCGCCCTCACCCACCATTCGCGAGGTCGCAATGGAACTCCATGACACGCCCACCATCCGTCGCGAATTCCTGGCCCGCGACGTGGACGACGAGACCGTGATCCTCGCACCCTCCGGTGATCAGGTCCTCAGCCTCAACGCCGTGGGCAGCTTCATCTGGAAGCAGATCGACGGGACCCACACCGTGCGCGACATCCTCGACATCCTCTGCGACGAGTACGAGGTGGACCGCGCCCAGGCCGAGCACGACGTGCTCGCGTTCCTGGGACAGCTCGTCGAGCACGACCTCCTCGTGACCGGGGCCGGGGACGAGCGCGACCATCCCGACGCCTAGGGGATCACCGTCAGCGGGCACGCCGTGACACCGGCCGTGGTCTGCAGCCGCACCAGGTAGATCCCGCCGGCCACCGGGCGACCGCGCCGGTCCTGCCCGCTCCAGTCGGCGACGTGCCGGCCGGCCGGGCGGGCACCGTCCACCAGGGTGGCCACGAGCCGGCCGGCGAGGTCGTGGACGGTCAGTCGCACCGGTCCGGTCCGGGCCTGCTCCCAGGTCAGCCGTGTGCCCGGGTTGGCCGGATTGGGCGCCGCGGACAGGAGGGTCGCGGCGCCGAGGGCCGCGGGCGGATCGTCCGGGACCGTCGTCACGGGCTGCCACTCGAGCGCCCCGAGGTCGGGCGCCGCCCCGGCCACCCGCGGCCGGCCGGCCAGGTCGCGGGCCGGCAGCCAGGGCGCGGCCGCGGCCACGCTGCCGGCGTCGATCACCGCCGCTCCGGGCAGGGGCGCGGCGAACGGCTCGCCGAACAGGTCCAGACCCGGGTCGCCCGTCAGGCAGCCCTCGCCGCCGGGCCAGCCCGCCACCAGGCAGTAGCGCGTGAGCGCGGCCCGCGGCTCGCGGATCTGCAGGTCGGTGTGGTGGCTGGTGGGGTTGCCCCAGTAGATCCCGCCCACGTGCCGTGGGTCGGCGTGGGTGTGGTCCACCGCGCCGGTGGCCACGAAGGGATCGGCCGCGTCGGTGACGTTGCCGACCACCGTGGTGTGCACCAGGGTCGGCG
>JAASSM010000010.1 GCA_021767885.1 bacterium
ACCAGCTGCGAGTAGTGCCGCACCTCCAGGCGGCGGAAGACCACCGCGCCGCCCTTGGCCAGGCGCGAGACGAACTCCGGCGCCAGGGCGGGCGGGGCCTCCTCGCCGGGGGCGCGGTCGCCGCCGGTGTCGCGGAAGCGGCGGGCGGAGGCCAGCAGGTCGAACACCGCGCCGGACGACATCTCCGCGCCCTGCATCACGCCGCTGGCGTTGGTCTCGGCGAAGAACTCGCGGCCCAGGTTGGTGGTGAACAGCAGCCAGGACTGCCGGAAGTCCACCGGCCGGTCCAGGGACTTGTCCACCACCTCGCCCTTGTCCAGCACCGCCAGCAGCGACTGGATCACCAGGTCGTGGGCCTTCTCGATCTCGTCGAAGAGCAGGACGCAGCGCGGATGCTCGGCCACGAAGCCGGTGAGCGTGCCCGGCCGCGAGCCCTTGTAGATCTGCTCGGTGCCGAAGAGACCCTCGAAGTTCTGCTCGGCGGCCATGGTGCTCATGTCGAAGCGCTTCCAGGCGTACGGCCGGTCCGTGCCCGCGCCCAGGTGCTCGGCGAAGCTCTCGGCCAGGTAGGTCTTGCCCACCCCCGGGGGCCCCAGGAACGTGAACACGCCGCGCGGCCCGCTGCCGCTGCCGCCCACCAGGGCGCGGAAGTAGGCGTCGGCCAGCATGCGCACCGCCGACCGCTGGCCGAGCACCTTGCGGTTCAGCGCCGCGGCCAGCCGCTCGCTCGCGACCAGCGCGGCCTGCAGCCGGCCCACCAGGGCGCTGGGAACCTGGCCGCCATGGTTCCGCTCGCGCAGGTCGATCACCACCGGATCGGGCTGGTCCAGCAGCGCGGGGATCAGCGCCTCCGGCGCCAGGGACGACCCCTGCGCGTGCGCCGCCGCGATGGCCGCGTCGAGAAAGCGATCGAAGCCCATCCGCTCGTCGGTCTCCGGCTCGGCCGCGGCGCGCTCGGCGCTCTCCAGCACCGACGGCGGCCAGGCGATGCCGTCGGGATGGGCGCCCAGGACGCCCAGCAGCGCGGCGCTCACCCGGGGCTCCTCGCGCAGGGCGTGGGCGCCGCAGAGCAGATCCGGGACGGTCATGCGGTCGCGCCCCCCGGCGCGGGCGGCGCGCTTGGCCCACTGGACCATGCGGGCGGTGATGGGATCGAGGGTGGTGCTCATGCCGGACGGACTCCCTGGTTGCGCGGTGCGGGGCGGTGAGGACGGCGTGGTGCGGCTCAGAGCATGGTGGGCGGGCCGGTGTCCTGGTCGCCGCCGCTGCCGCCGCTGGCGCCGCCGCCGGCTCCGGACGCGCCGCCGGAGGCGCCGGAGCCGCCACCGTCGGCGGCCGCGTCGGCCCCGTCCCCTCGTGCGGCGAGCACGGCCTTGACCCGGGCGAGGAAGGCCGGGTCGGACGCGGCCGGGCCGTCGGGGGCCCCGGCGGCCGGAGCGGCCGTGCCGGCGATCGGCGGACCGGCGCCGTCGACGGGGTCGTCCCCGGGCAGGACCACCACGCCCTCCTTGGCCGCGCGGAGCAGGCACTCGTGGTACTTGTCGATGATGGAGCACAGGGCCTGGATGCAGCGCTGGAGCTGGCGGCGGGTGAGCCGTGCGTCCTCGAGGGGCAGCTCGATGATCGGGCGCACCTCGCCGTCGCTGGCGTCCCACTCGAACTGCACCAGCTTGGTGCGCCACTGGACGCGGGCGCAGGCGCGGAGGAAGGCGTCCTGGTGGCCGCCGAGGACGAAGTACGCCCGCGGCGCCATCAGGGTGAAGAACTCGCCGTCCTCCATGAGCTCGATCATCAGGGTGAGGGCCCTGTCGTCGTTCTTCTCGGGGTCGCGGTAGACCTGGGTCTCCATGGTGAGGAAGAGGTACCCGTCCTGGTGCTGGTACGACAGGTCCAGCTCCTCGAGCAGGCCGGCGATCTGGTCGATGGTCATGGCCATGGCTGGCGCCTTTCCGGTGGGGGCGAAGGGGCGCCTAGGCCCGCATGATCTGCGCGAAGGTGTCCACGGCGGACTGCACCGCCGACAGGCCGCGCGGCAGCACCGTCTGGACCGTCTCGGGCGGGTCGCAGAAGAGCTCGAGGGAGGCCCAGGTGTCGTCCTTGACCACGTAGACCTTGGCCACCTTGGTCTGCGCGGTGGCGTCGTGGGCGGCCACGTAGGCCCGGGCCCGCTCGTCCTCGTTCTCGATGGACCAGAAGTTGGGGAAGACCAGGCGGAAGAACTGCTCGTCGTCCTGGTCGACGAACACGAAGTAGGTCTTGCCCTCGATCTTGAACATGAGGTCGCCGTCCTTGTCGATGCTGGGACGGTAGCCTTCCTGGTCGAGGAACTCGCGGTAGAGGTCCATGCGCTCCTGACGGGTCATGCCGTTCCTTTCCTGTCGACCGTCACCAGCCGCTCCCGGGAGAGCGGCCGGCCGCGGTCCTCCTCGCGCCAGCGGTAGGCGGCCAGCTGGCCATGGTGAGCGACGCTCAGGTCCAGGCAGGCCCAGTTGCGGCCCACGCTGGATCCGTCACGCCGGGGATTCCACCAGTAGTGGCCGAAGAACACGGGGACGCCGTCCGGGGACGGGATCTCCGGCACGTCGCGGGCGGCGATGGGCGTGGTCGCCGCGGGGCGGTCGTCGGGCAGGATCAGTCGCTCCGGGGCGTCGGGACGACCATCCAGCCACCAGCGGTACCGCGCCTCCTGGCGGAGTGTACCACGTTCGTCGCGGAATTGGTGCTCCTGAGCGACGGGCACCTCCGGCCCCTTGAGCAGCGTCTCGAGGATCCGGTTCTCCAGCGACGGCTTCTCGTACGCCGCCACCAGGAACTCCCGGGTCAGGCGGTCGCCGCGGGTCAGGGGGTGGTCGCGGAAGGCCGCCAGGTGGCGTGGCGACCAGCAGGCGTGCACCACGCGCAGGGGGCCGTCGGCGAGCTCCAGGACCACCGGCAGGGTGAGGAAGAAGGCGATGGCGTCGGCCCAGGCGTCGGGCCGGTCCGCGAACTCGCGGAGGAACTCCTCGTGCTGCCGGGTCTTCTCCGGCGTGTGCGGCCGGAGGAACACGCCGGGCCGTGCGGGATGCTCGGTGTGGTAGCCGATGGCGTTGAGCTCGTGGTTGCCCATCACCGCCCGGGCCCAGCCGCGGTCGATCATGGCGCGGACCATCTCCAGGACGCGGCCGTTGCGGGGGCCGCGGTCGATGAGGTCGCCCAGGAAGATGGCGGTGGTGCCGGCGGGCGGGCGCCAGGCGGGGCCGTCGGCCGTGTAGCCCAGGGTCTGCAGGAGGGACTCCAGCTCGTCGGCGTGGCCGTGGACGTCCCCGATGAGGTCGAAGTTCATGGTGCGGCTCCTCGTGGTGCGGCGGGTCAGTGGTCGCGTGCGTCGGGGTCAGTGGTCGAGCTGGCTGCGGGCCTCCACGTCGTCCGGGGCCTCGGCGAGGATCCGCTCCCACTCCCCCCGCGCCCGCGCCCGCTGTCCCAGATCCCGGTACACGCGCGCCCGCTCGCGGCGGATCGCCCGCAGCAGGTCCGGGTCGCGGTCCTTGCGGCGGCGCAGGGCGGCGGTGAGGGCGTCGCGGGCCGGCGTGTCGAGGCCCAGGGCGCGCAGGGCCTGGCCGCGGTGCAGCAGCAGCGCGGCGTGCACCGAGGACTCGTTGGTCACGCCGGCCGTCAGCTCCACCACCCGGCGGGCGGTGCGGCGGTCGGTGGTCGCGGTGTCCGGCGCCGCGGCGTCCTCCGCGGCCGCGGCCGCGCCGCGTGGGGCACGGTCGTCCAGCAGCAGCTCGGCCAGCGAGAGGCGGACCACCACGTCGTCGGGGTGATCGCGGTGCAGGCGCTCGAGGGCCGCCCGCGCCGCGGCGAGGCGGCCCTGGGCCTGGTACGCCTCCACCAGGCCGAGCTGGGCGCCGCGCCAGGTGGGCTGGACGTGGGCCACCACGTGGTCGGTCACCGGCAGGGCGAGGGTGAGGTTCAGCCCGTACTTCTCCAGCAGGCGGCCCAGGGTGCGGCGCCGCGTCGACGCACGCTCGAGCCAGCGGGCGGCCGGATCCAGATCCCCGGCGTCCAGGGCCAGGAAACCGGCGAGGAAGGCGGCGTCGGCATGCCGGTCGGCGGCCGCGGCGAGGTGGCGGCGGGCGGCGACCGCGTCGCCGGTCACCTGGGCCTTGCACCCCTCCACGAACGACCGCTCCGACCGCGGCGTCAGCAGCCGCTGGAAGAATCCCAGGTCCAGCTTGCTGCGCGCCGGCACCGCCGGCGGCGCGGGCGCCGGGCGGCGCCGCCGGCCCCGGGAGCCGGACGCCCCGCCCGACCCGCCGTCCACCTCGGTGTAGAACAGCCCCGTCCCGGGGATGCCCACCGTGCGGCGGACACCGTCGCGGCCCAGGGTCAGGCGGGCGCCGGGCACCCCGAACGAGGGCGACACGCCAGACTTGCTCAGGTTCAGGCTCACGCCCGGGGCGATCTTCAGGCGTCGGAAGAAGCGGAAGGCCATGGTTCCTCCCCCGAGGGACCGTGCAGACGGTGATCGTGCCGAGGATGGGCGGTGGGCGGCCGTCCCGTCAACGGGAAACGGGTTAAAGAGGTCTGTATGTGCGGCCGACATGATGCTCATGGCCGCCTGCGGGCCGACGGTCCTCCTGGAGGGAACACGGAGCATTCATGACGCCGGACACGGGGAACCCCAGCGACCACCTCCGCGAGATCATCACGGTCGACGCCGAGGCCTGCGTCAACTGCCACCGCTGCATCGCCGCCTGTCCGGTGAAGTACTGCAACGACGGCAGCGGCGACCACGTGGCCGTCGATCCCGACCTCTGCATCGGCTGCGGCGCCTGCATCGCCGCCTGCACCCACGATGCGCGCCGCGTGCGCGACCGCCTCGACGCCGTGCTGGAGCGCCTCGCCGCCGGTATCCCCCACTGCGCCATCATCGCCCCGGCGGCCGCCGCCAGCTTCGGCGACCGGCTGCCCCGCCTGGTGGGCTGGCTGCAGGACCAGGGCATCGCCGCCTGCTTCGACGTCAGCTACGGCGCCGAGCTGGCCGTCCGCAGCTACCTGGACCACGTGGATCGGGACGCGCCGGCCTGCGTGATCACCCAGCCCTGTCCGGTGATCGTCGATTACGTCGAGCGCTACCGTCCGGAGTTGCTGCCTCACCTGGCGCCCGTGCACAGCCCCATGGTCCACACCGTGCAGCTGATCCGCGAGCACTGGCCGCAGTACCGGGATCATCACCTCCTCGCCATCTCGCCCTGTGCGGCCAAGGCCCGCGAGTTTGCGGACCTGGACCTGCCGGTGGCCAACGTCACCATCGCCGCGCTGCAGGCGCATCTCGAGCGTCATGGCGTGGACCTGGCCAGCCAGCCCGCGGGGGACTTCGCCACGCCGCCGGCGAGGGTGGCCACGGGCTTCTCCTCGCCCGGTGGACTGGCGGAGGCTCTCACCGCGGCGCGTCCCGATCTGGGCCACCACATCCGCACCCTGCAGGGCGCGGGGGTCTACGCCTACCTCGACGGCCTGGCCGCGGCCATCGCCGCCGGCGAGGCGCCCCGCCTGGTGGACGTGCTCAACTGCCCCAGCGGCTGCAACGGTGGCACCGGCACCGGCCAGCAGATGCGCGCCCATCCCGACCGGCTGGAGGCGCCGGTCCGCCGCCGCCAGCAGGCGGCGCGGCGGGCCGCGACGACCGACGGGCACGACCCCGCGCACGTGGTCGACGGTGGACTCGCCGCGAGCGCGGCCGCCACCGTCCCCGCGACCGCGGAAGCCGGCGGGCTCGCCGCGCATCTCGACCGCCACTGGGATCCCGCCGCGGCCCGGCGCACCTACGTGGACCGGTCCGCGGTGACGGCGCCGCTGCGGGAGGTGTCGTCCTCCGCGCTCGCGGCCGCCCTGACCACCCTCGGCAAGCACGACGCCGCCAGCCTGCACGACTGTGCCGCCTGCGGCTACGGCAGCTGCGAGGGCATGGCCCGGGCGCTGCACCTGGGCCTCAGCCAGCCGGCCCACTGCCAGGCGTACCTGCGCGAGTCCCTGGCGGCGAACATCTTCGACGGCCTGCACACCGGCCTGGTGACCATCGACCCGCAGACGCACACGATCCTGCGCGTGAACCCCAAGTTCGCGGCCATGACGGGCCGGACGCCAGCCGACCTCGTGGGCCGCGAGTGCCACGAGACCATCTGCCCCAACGAGCGCGGCAACTGCCCCATCACCGACCGCGGACTCGACGTCCACGAGGCCGAGTGCACGCTCCTGGACGTGCATGGCCGCGAGGTGCCCGTCGTCAAGACGGCGACGCGGATCATCGAGCACGGCCGCTGCGTGCTGATCGAGAACATCACCAGCATCGCCGAGCAGAAGGCCCTCGAGCACGACCTCGCCGCCACCGCCGACCACGCCCGCGCCCTGGCCGAGACCGCCGAGCATGCCAGCGAGGCCAAGAGCGCGTTCCTGGCGAACATGAGCCACGAGATGCGCACGCCGCTCAACGGGATCCTCGGCGTGGTGGAACTGCTGGCCGGAACGCCCCTCGGCACCGAGCAGCAGGGCTACGTGCGGACGCTCCAGCAGTGTGGCGAGCACCTGCTGGGCCTGATCTCCGACGTGCTGGACCTCGCGCGCATCGAGTCGGGCAAGCTGGTCCTGGACGTGGACGACCTCGACCCCCAGGCCGTCCTGCAGGAGGCCGTGGGCATCCTCGCCGCCCGGGCGACGAGCAAGGGGCTGGACCTGCGCCTGGAGGTGGCGCCGGAGGTCCCGACCTGCCTGCGCGGCGACGCGGGCCGCCTCCGCCAGATGGTGCTCAACCTCCTGGGCAACGCCATCAAGTTCACCGAGCACGGCCAGGTCCACGTGCGCGCCGACCTCGTGGGCCGCGACGCCGGCGCCGCCCGCCTGCGCGTGCGCGTGCGCGACACCGGCCCCGGCATCCCCGAGGACTGCCAGGACCGCCTCTTCCAGACCTTCAGCCAGGCCGACACCTCGGCCACCCGTCGCCACGGCGGCAGCGGCCTGGGCCTGGCCATCACCCGCCAGCTCGCCCACCTCATGGGCGGCGACGTGGACGTCCTCAGCAGCCCTGGCCGGGGCTCGACGTTCTGGTTCACGGTCCGGCTGGCGTGGCCGCGACGGCCGGTGCCGCAGCCGCTCGCCTCCCGGACGCCCGGGCCGGCGCGGTCGGTGGAGGCCCCCCCGGGGGGCACCGCCGGTGGTCGTGGCGGGGGCGCTGGCCGGGGCGCGGGCGAGTGCGCTGACCGGGGCGCCGGCGAGGCGCTGGCGTGGCGGGTCCTGGACGGGCCGCAGGAGGAGCCGCAGGAGGAACGGCAGGCGGAGCCGCAGGATGGGCCGCAGGACGGACGGCCGGTGGGGCCGCAGGCGGAACGCCACGAGGGGCCTCCCGGGCGCCCCCGCGATCCCGACGGGTTGCCGCCGGATCTGCGGGTCCTGCTGGTGGAGGACAACCGGATCAACCAGGTGGTGGCGCTGCGATTGCTGGAGAAGACGCTCGGGGTGATTGCCGAGGCCGTGGACAACGGGCAGGAGGCCCTGGACGCCCTCGCGGCGGGGGACTACGACGTCGTGCTCATGGACTACCACATGCCCGTCATGGACGGCCTGACCGCCACCCGCCGCATCCGCGAGGGTGACCCGGGCGTGCGCGATCCGCGCATCCCGGTGGTGGCCATGACCGCCAACGCCACCCCCGAGGCCCGCGAGGAGTGTCTCGCCGCCGGCATGGACGACTACGTCCCCAAGCCCATCAACAGCGGCGTCCTGCGCGCCACCCTCCAGCGCGCGGTGCGCCGACGCCACGACGCGCCCGCCGAGGCCGCACCGCAGCTGGCGAGGGTTTGATGCGCGTGGCGTGATGGCCTGCACGTGATGGCCTGCGCGTGATGGCCTGCGCGAGACGGCTGCCCCGGGCTGATCGTGGCGGGCTGATCGTGGCGGGCTGGTCATGGCGGGCTGGCGGCCTGGGCGTTGCGATCGTGGCGTCGAGGTCGTGGCGAGCTCGCGGCCCCGACGCGTCGCAGCCGCCGCGTCTCGACCCCAGTTCACCGTGCCCCCTTCCCAGGTCGCCGACCGGCGACTTGCCGGAATCTACCGCCCAGGTACACCGCGGTGTACCTGAGCGATACGCCGCTGCAATTCCCGTCGCGAAACCGTGATCACATTTGTCTTTCAGTCGCCGCGAGGTGGCCAGACGTCAAGTCTCCCGCGGTGGGGCGAGGAAGGGGAGGCTGGCCGGGAGATCCGATCACCCTGGCGCGCGGCCCGACGGCGCGCCGGGCCCGAGGACCGCGGAGTGCCGCTCAGCCCTCGCCCACCAGGACGAACGCGCCCCAGTGGCGCGGCGCGGCGAACGGGCGGCGGCCGCCCACCTCGTACCGCTGCAGCCAGGCCTGGGCCTCCTGCAGGGCGGCGGCCTTGCCCAGGCCGCGCTGGCGGAGGTTGGCGTAGAAGCGCTCCATGAGCAGCGCGGTGGCACGGTCGTCCACCTGCCAGAGGCTCACCAGGACGCTGCGGGCGCCGACGGTGAGGAAGGCCTGGGTGAAGCCCAGGTAGCCCTCGCCGGGCGCGGGACGACCCAGCCCCGTCTCGCACGCCGAGAGCGTGACCAGGTCCGCGTCCAGGTGCCAGCCGGCGGTGATCTCCTCGGCGGTGAGCAGGCCGTCGAGCAGGCCGTCGGCCCCGTGGCCCGGCGGCAGATCCACCTGGGCGAGCACCAGGGCCGACCGCTCCGGACGATCGGCGTCCACCAGCGCGTGGGTGGCGAGGTGGATGACGTCGTAGCGGGCGAGTTCACCCGAGCGCTGGCGCCGACGCAGGGCATCCTCCCGGGCGGCCTCGCCCAGCAGGAGGTCCGCCTCCGGAAAGAGCCGCGCCACGCTGGTCACCTCGCCCCGGGTGCCCGGCAGACGCGCCAGACGATGGACCTGCCTCCGGTCGCCACGGACCAGATCGGCCAGGGCGCTGCGGGTGACCGCGGAGGGGGCCCCGGCCGGGTCCGCGCGGCGCATGGCGTCGGCCTGGCCGGCGCTGAAGGGGGGATCGGCCAGGGCGAGGAGGCGGCTGGCCCTGGTGGTGACGACCGCGCCACTGCCGGCGGCCTTGGCGCTCCCGGCGCTCCCGTCGCTCCCGGTGCCCCCGGCACCCACGGCGCCCCCGGCGCCCCCGGCGCCCACGGCAACCCCCGTGCTCCCGGGGCCCCCGGCACCCACGGCAACCCCCGCGCTCCCGGGGCCCCCGGTACCCACGGCAACCCCCGCGCTCCCGGCGCTCCCGGCGCCCCCGGCGAGCGCGGCCGACGGGCGGGTGCTGATGGTCAGGGTCCAGCGCTCGAGGACGGTGCGGCCGTCGTCGGTGACCAGGGTGGCGAGCGGGACGCCGGCCAGCGCGGAGCCGGGGACGGCCACCAGGGCGGTGGCGTCGCGCAGCCACGGCAGGCAGGGCTCGAGGCGCAGGCGGAAGAGCTCGCGGGCCATGGCGGCGAGCTCGGGATCCGGGCCGGCGAGACCGGCGCTGGGACCGGCGAGACCGGCGCCCGGGCCGGCGAGACCGGCGCCGGGACCGGCGAGACCGGCGCCGGGACCGGCGAGACCGGGGCCAGGACCAGCGAGACCGGGGCCGGGACCCAGGCCGGCCACCGCGCGGCGGTAGCGAACCGCGAGGCTGGCCACCGCATCGCCCGCGGGCAGGCGGATCCATCGCAGGCCGTCCGTGGCGGTGGCCACCCAGGCCCAGCTGGCGAGGCTGTCCGGTGTCACGGCCACGTCCAGCCAGCCGACCGCCGCGGTGCCGGCGGGGAGCTGGTGGGCGAGGGCGGTGGGGGACGGGGCGGGGGCCGTCACCGCGGCGGCCGCGCCCGGCGACCGGCCGCCGTGGTCGCCGGGCCGCTCGCGCTGGTCCAGCCGGTCGCGCAGCGCCTGGTCCAGATCCTGGAGTCGGGCGTCCACCTCGGCGCGCTGGCGGCGGAGGTCGGCGAGCTGGGCGTGGGTGCCGCCGACGGCGATGTCGTCCAGGCGATGGGAGAGGGCCATGGCGCGCTGCTGGAGGGAATCGCGGCGGGTGCGCTCGGTGGGGGTGAGCCGGGCCAGCTGGCGGGCGTGGCGCACGGTGCGGCCCTGGTGCTGCTCGAGGGCCTGCCAGGCCGCGAGGGCCGTGTCGTGGTCGGGCTCCCCGTCGTCCCGTCCCATGAGCGCGGCGGCGGCCAGCAACGGGTAGGGAGAGGCCATGAACGTGGCGCGCTCGCTGCGGCCCCCGGCCAGCCACCAGGCGCGCTCGTAGGCCTCGGCGGCGCGCCGGAGGGCGGCCCGGGCGGATGCGGCGTCGCCGGCGGCGAGCAGGGCGCGGCCCAGGCCCGCCTCGCCGGTGGCCACCTCGAGCACCGACGTGCGACCGTGCCGGGCGAGCAGCTCCAGCGCCTGGCCGTAGAAGCGTGCGGACTCGGGGTGGCGGCCCAGCGCCCAGTTCACGCGGCCGAGGGCGGCCAGGGTGGTCGCGCGCTCTGGGGAGCGGGCGCCGTAGACCTCCCGGGTGATGTAGTCGGCCTGCTGGGCCATGAGCTCGGCCTCGAGCGGTTCGTCCAGCTCGAGGTGCAGGTCGATGAAGTTGCGGACCACCGCGGCCACGGTGGGGTGGAGGTTGCCGTGGATGGCGCGGTAGCCCTCCTTGGCGCGATCCATGGCGGCCAGGGCGTCCTGCAGGCGGCCATCGAGCCGGGCGAGGCGGGCCTCCAGCGCGTCCAGGCGCACCATCTGCGGATGCTCCGGACCGAAGAGCGGTGCCCGCAGCGTCCGGGTGCGTGCGAGGGAGGAGCGCGCCTCGGCGGTGTTCTCCTGGGCCACCAGCGTGGCGGTGAGGCCCTCGAGGGCCAGGGACAGGGCCATGGTGTCGGGGGGCGTGCGGGCCTCGAACCCGGCGGCGGCCAGCTCGAAGCAGCGGCGGGCGTCGGCGAGCTCGCCCAGGCGCAGGTGGCTGGCGCCGAGATCGAAGAGCACGGCGAGGGCATGGTCGCCCTGGTCGGTGCCGGCGGCCTGATGTGCGTGCCAGGCCCGCTGGAGGAGGGCCCGGGCCACGGCCACGTCGCCGGCGTCGAAGCGCCCGTTCGCCTCCTGGTGCAGGCGCGCGGCGGTGGGAGGCGTGGGGGGCTCGGCGGGGGTGGCGGCGGCCGGCGTCGTGGCGGTGCGCGGCGCCGTGGCGGCGGCGGGGGCGGCGAGCAGGCTGCCCAGCAGCAGGTTCGCCGCGACCAGGCTGGCGACGCGCATGCCCGCGCGCGAGCCGGTCCCGGGCTCGCGGTCACGGCCGGCGGCCATCGCGCCGCGTGGGGTCGCGGTGGTGGCGGACAGGGCATCCATCAGGTCGGGTCCGTCCCTCTGCTGCGCGGTCGATCCCTGATGATGTCGTCATTCGGCGGGCTTTTCAAGGACTTCAGGGACGACCCGTCCCTGGCGCAGCGCGTACCGCCGCCCGGCTGGCAGATCGCGCCACACCGCGCGCGTGCCGTCGGGCCAGCGGACCACCACCGAGTCCGCGACGCTGGCCGCGCCCAGGCCCACGTGCTGGACCAGCGGACCGCTGGCGCCGCCGCTGCCGGAGCCGTCGTCCACGTGGCGCCAGTGGCGCTCGCCGCCGGACCAGACGGTGAGCTGGCCGCCGATGGCGTCGGTGTTGGGCGGCCGGCCCACCAGACGGAGCTGGATCCAGGCGCCGGCCGGGCCGGCGTTGCGGTAGAGCAGGGGACGACACTCCGTCAGGGGCACCACCGCGGGGAAGGGGGCGTGCATGGCCACCAGCAGGTCGAGGCGTCCGTCGCGATCGCTGTCCAGCCAGGCGGCCCGCTTGCTGCTGGGCAGGGACGGACGTGACAGCGCGCGCGAGGCGTTGACCAGGGTGGTGTCGTCCAGGCTCCAGAAGAGCTGGCCCGGCGATGGGCGACCGCCGCCGCGCTCCCGGCTCTGCCAGAGGTCCAGGCGGCCGTCGTTGTCCACGTCCCCCCAGGCGCCGCAGCGGGTATAGCTGTAGCCGCCCCAGAGGCCGGCCTGGCGGCCGACGTCGCGCCAGGCATCGGTGCCGGTGGCCAGGAGCAGGCGATTGCGGCCGCCCACGTAGTCGTTGGCGCCCAGGAAGACGTCCAGCTGGCCATCGCCGTCGACGTCGGCGATGGCGGCGGAGTCGGTGGCGCCGTCCAGGCGGATGGGGAAGCGCTCCCAGCGCCAGCCGTCGGCGCCGGTGGCGGGGCCCCGCAGGACGAGCGGCCGGGGCCAGGGGTCGATCACGCTCCGCTTCGCGAGGACCGGGGCGAGATGCTGCTGCGGGCCCACCGGCAGGAGCAGGA
>JAASSM010000011.1 GCA_021767885.1 bacterium
AGGGTGCCCGCCAGGCCATAGACCGCCCCGGCGGCCAGCAGGAAGAGCAGCGAGCCGAGGAGGTTGAGGACCAGCGCCTTGACCGCGCCCTCGAGGTCGTCCCGGCGGCCGCCCAGGACCAGCAGTCCGAAGCTGCCCACCAGCAGCACCTCGAACCACACGTAGAGGTTGAAGAGGTCGCCGGTGAGGAAGGCGCCGGCCACCCCCAGCAGGAGCACGTGCAGCAGCGGGAAGAACATGCGCCGACCCCGCCGCAGCGGCATCTCGGCCGCTCCGTACACCGCGACCACCGCCGCGATCACCGCCGTCAGCAGGATCATCACCGCGCTGAGGCCATCGGCGGCCAGGGTGATGCCCACCGGGGCCGGCCAGCCGCCCACCTGGAGGACCAGCGTGCCCGTGCTCCGGATCTCGCCCAGCAGCAGCAGCGCCGCCGGCAGCAGCAGCAGCGCCGCACCCACGCCCACTGCGGCCTGCAGCCGCGGCCAGCGCCACAGCGCCAGCGCGAGGGCGGCGCCCAGCAGGGGGATCAGCAGCGGGCTGACCAGCAGCGCGCTCATGTGTCGGTCCTCCGCAGGCTGTCGGGATCATCGTCGCCCACGGCATGGTGGGTGCGCCAGAGCAGCGCCGCGGCGAATGCGAGCAGCGCGAAACCGATGACGATGGCCGTCAGCACCAGGGCCTGGGGCAGGGGATCGGCGGCGCCGGGCGGGGGCGCGGCCTGACCCTCGGCGATCAACGGCGGCACCGCGCGGGTCAAGCGCCCGGCCACCAGGACGCCCAGGTTCACCGCGTTGCCCAGCAGCACCAGGCCCACCAGGAGCTGGCCCAGCGATCGCTGCAGCAGGAGGTAGAGGCCGCAGCCGAAGAGCACGCCCACCACGAGGGCCAGCAGGAGGGTCATGGCTGGCTTCCTTCCTCGCCGTCGGGGTCGATCACGCCCAGGAGGATCAACGTCACGGCTCCGAGCACCACGAGGTACACGCCCAGGTCGAAGAGCAGGACGGTGCCGAACTTGCCCAGCGACAGCATCTCGCCCCACCACTGGCCGGTCATGAAGGACTGTCCCTTCAGGAGGGCCGGGACGCCGCTCAGCGCGGCGACGAGCAGGCCGACCGCCAGCACGGTGAGCGGGCTGGTGCGCAGCAGCCGGCGCGCCGAGAGCGGTCCGCAGGCCAGCGCGTGGACCACGAAGCCCGCCGCGGCCAGTAGCCCGCCGATGAACCCGCCGCCGGGCTCGTTGTGGCCGCGGAGCAGGACCACCACGGACATGCTCACCAGCAGCAGGGTCACCGGTCGGCTCACCACGCGCAGGGGGATCCAGTTCATGCCGCCCCCTTCCGCTGCCGGCGCAGACGCAGCAGCACCCAGATGCCCACCGCCGCGGCAGTCACCACGGTGATCTCGCCCAGGGTGTCCAGGGCGCGGAAGTCCACCAGGATCACGTTGACCACGTTGCGGCCGTAGGCCTCGGGCACCGCCCTGGCGAGCATGGCCTCGGCCACCGGACGTGGCCGCTCGCCGGCCGCGGCGACCAGCACCGTCGCTGCCGCCATGGCGCCGCCCAGGGTCGCGATCCCCGCGTCCCGCAGGCGCGAGAGCCGGGGCACCGGGCGGCGGCTGGCGGGCATGCGCAGCAGGGCCGCCGCCATGACCACCACCAGGAGGGTCTCGACGAAGAGCTGGGTGATGGCCAGGTCCACGCCCCCGTAGAGGCCGAAGACCAGGGCCAGGCCGAGGCCCGTGATCCCGGCGAACATCATGCTGACGATGGGCCGCCGGGCCGCGCAGGCCGCCAGGCCGCCGGCGGCGATGAGCAGCGCGAGCAGGATCTCGTAGAGATAGCGTGGCGCCGGCGGCTGGGGGGTCTCCGCCACGCCCAGCGCCCGGACCAGGAACGGGCCGGCCAGCGCGCCCGTGGCCAGCACGACCACGGCCACGTAGAAGCGCAGCGGCCCCCGCTGCACCTGGCGCGTGTGCCAGGCCGCCAGGGCGAGCACGCCCGACAGGGCGTGATCGTAGACGGCGGCCGGGGTGAGCGCGGCCAGCGGCCGCGGCAGCGACGGTACGCGCCACAGCAGGTGCAGCCGGCGATACACCAGGTAGCCGCCGGCGAAGGCCACCAGGCTGATGGCCAGCAGCGCGACGGCCTCGAGGCTCAGGCCGCTCCAGAGCTTGAGCTTGATGGTCACCGGCTCGCCGGCGATGGCGGAGGCCGCGGCGGCGCCCAGGCCGAGGTCGAAGATGGCGGGAATCAGACCCACCGCCAGGCCGAGAGCGCCGAACAGCAGCGGCCCCACCAGCATGGCGAGGGGCGCCTCGTGCACGGACCGGGCCTCGTGGCTGCGTCGCCCCCAGAACGGGCGCACGGCCACGGCGAGGGCCAGGGTCACCATGACCACGTTGGTGATCACCGCGGCCAGCACCAGCCACTCGCTCAGCGTGGCCAGGTCCAGCTTGGCCTGCAGCGCCAGCTTCTTGCCCATGTAGCCCAGGGCCGGCGGGGCGCCGCCCATGCTCAGGGCGGCCAGCACGGCCGCGGTCGCGGTCCAGGGCATGGCCCGCCGCATGCCGCTCAGCTCGGCGAGGTCGCGGGTGCCCACCTCGTGATCCACGTTGCCGGCCACCATGAAGAGGGTGGCCTTGTACAGCGCGTGGACCGTGAGGAAGACCACCATGGCGCCCACGGCCGTGGAGGTGGCGATGCCCAGCAGGAGCACCAGCGTTCCCAGGGCGCTGATGGTGGTGTAGGCGAGCACGGCCTTCAGGTCGCGATGGTTGAGGGCGAGCAGGGCGCCGCCGAGCATGGTCGCCGTCCCCAGCGGGATCACCAGCGGGCTCCAGAGCGGGCTGGCCGACAGCACCGGCAGCAGCCGCGCCAGCAGGAAGACGCCGGCCTTGACCATGGTCGCCGAGTGCAACAGGGCCGACACCGGCGTGGGGCCGGCCATGGCCGCCGGCAACCAGTAGTGGAAGGGCACCTGGGCGCTCTTGGTGGCCGCGCCGAGGAGGATGAGCAGGAGCGCCGCGGGGAACAGGGGGTCGGCCTGCAGCGTCTGGCCGAGCGGCAACAGGGTGGAGATGGTGGTGGCGGCGGCCAGGTCGAGGCCCGCCGTGCGCTGGGCGATGATCACCAGGATCACCAGGCCGCCGAGCAGGGCGAGGCCGCCGGCGCCGGTGGTCAGCAGGGCCTTGCGCGCGGCATCGCGGGCGTACCCGGCCTCGTGCTTGAAGCCGATGAGGAAGAACGAGGTGATGCTGGTCAACTCCCAGCAGACGAACAGGAGCAGCAGGTCGTCCGCGAGCACCAGACCGAGCATGGCCGCGATGAAGAGCAGCAACAGCAGATAGAAGCGGCCCAGGCGCCGGTGGTCGGCCAGGTAGCCACCCGCGTAGAGGGTCACCAGGCCGCCGATGGTGCCCACCAGCAGGGCGAAGACCACGCTGAGCCCGTCGGCGCGGAAGGCCAGGCTCACGCCGAGCTGTTCCACCCAGGGCAGGACCAGCGTCAGCGGCTGCTCCCCCGGATAGAAGCGCACCGCCAGCGCGTTGACCGCGACCGCCGGCACCGCGGCCAGCAGCCACGGCGTCACGCGTCGCCCGAACAGGCGCAGCAGGGCGGGGGCGGCCAGCGAGGCCGCCAGGGGAGCGAGCAGGACCCAGGACACGAGAGCGCGGGCCTCCGGGAAGACGATCATGGGATCTCGGAAACGCGCGGACAAGCTACGTGCGACCGCGCACTCTCGCGAGGGGCCGGCCGGGGATCCTGCGGACCGGGGCCGGCTGTATTACCCTGCCGGGATGATCGATCGCGCCCCGGACGTCCCCATCGCCGTGCTCCACGAGCGCCGTCTGCGCGTGTTCATCCTGCTCAGCGGCCTCTTCTTCGGCACCCTGGCCATGCTCAACATCCTGGGGATCAGCCGGTTCGTGGTGCTCGGCTCCTGGGATCCGGCGCTGGGCTGGCGATGGGGGTCCTGGGGCGAGGTGAGCTTCGCCGTGGCCGTGGGCGTGCTGCCCTATCCGCTCACCTTCCTCTGCACCGACCTGATCAGCGAGTTCTATGGCCGGCGCCGCGCCAACTTCGTGGTCCTGGTCGGACTGCTCATCAACCTCTGGGTGGTGGCCATCATGTGGCTGGGCGGCGCGCTGCCGGGGGGCGGACCGGCCGAGGACGCCTTCTTCACCATCCGCCGCCTCACCTTCGGCGCCGTGGCGGCCTCGATGATCGCCTACCTCGCCGCCCAGTTCGTGGACGTCCAGCTCTTCCACTTCTGGAAGCGCCTGACCCGGGGGCGGCATCTCTGGATCCGCAACAACGGCTCCACGGTGGTCAGCCAGTTCGTGGACACCTTCGCGGTGATCGCCATCACGCACTTCTATGCCGGGGCCCTGCCGCTGCAGGACGGCCAGTCGCTGTGGCCGCAGCTCTGGGTCTTCATCGCCACCGGCTACGGCTTCAAGCTCCTGGCGGCGCTGCTCGACACCCCCATCATCTACGGCCTGGTGGCCCTGCTCTCCCGTTACCTCCACCTCGACCCCATCCGTGACCCCGGGCACGATGCCATCGGGCCGCAGACCGGGCCGATGGCGCCGCCGCACCGGTCGGCCTGACCCGCGGCGTCGCCGCCGCTAGAGCTTCGCCAGCACCGCCGCGGTCATGTCGGTGGTCCCGGCCGTGCCGCCCATGTCGCGCGTGCGGACCTCGCCCTCGGCGATCACCGCGGCGATGGCGTTCTCCAGGCGGGTCGCCAGGTCGGTCTCGCCCAGGTGGTCGAGCATCATCTTCGCCGACAGCATCATGGCGATGGGGTTGACCCGGTCCTGGCCCACGTACTTGGGCGCCGAGCCATGACTGGGCTCGAAGATGGCCACCTGGTCACCGATGTTGCCGGAGCAGGCGAAGCCCAGACCGCCCACCAGCTGGGCGCAGAGGTCGCTGACGATGTCGCCGAACATGTTGCTGGCCACCAGCACGCCGTAGTCCTGGGGGTTCTTCACCAGCCACATGCACATGGCATCGATGTTGGTCTCCCAGAGCTCGATGCCGGGGTAGTCCCGGGCGATGTTCCGCGCCTCGCGCACCATCAGGCCGCTGGTCTCGCGGATCACGTTGGGCTTCTCCACCACCGTCACCGACGGGTAGCCGAACTCGCGGGCGTACTCGAAGGCATCGCGGACGATGGCCCGACAGCCCTCCCGGGTGAAGATGCGGACGCTGGCGGCGATGTCCTCGCTGGCGGTGTCGGCCAGGCGCCCCATCTGGGCCGGGTGGGTCTGCGACATGATCTCGCGGACCGCATCCGGCAGGGGATGCCACTCCACGCCCATGTAGAGGCCCTCGGTGTTCTGCCGGAAGACCACCAGGTCGAGATCGTCGCGGTAGTTGAGGGGGTTGCCGGGGTAGGCCTTGCAGGGGCGCAGGTTGGTGCGCAGATCGAACTCCTGGCGCAGGCGGACGATGGGACTGCGGTAGACGTGCCCCTGGCCCTGGAGTTCGGGGATCAGTTCCTGCTCGGCCTCCTCCTTGGGCTTGGAGGTGATGGCGCCGAAGAGGGCGGCGTCCACGGTCTTCAGCATGGCGATGGTGCGGTCCGGCAGGGGGTTGGCCTCCGTGCGCCAGATCTCCCAGCCGATGTCGCCGGGGAGGTACTCGGCGTCGAAGCCGAGCCTGTCGAGCACCGCGCGGGTGGCATCCATCACGTCCACGCCGACGCCATCGCCGGGCATCCAGCCGATCCTGTACTTCGCCATGGTCGCGTGTCCTCCGGGGCCGGGGTCAGAAGGGCGGGGCCGCCGGCGCGCGGCGACCGCGGTCGCATCGGTGCCTCGAAGATAGAGCCTTGTCAACTACGGGCAAAGCGTTTCCCTCGGTGCGCCAAGGAGCGGGGTCTTCGCTGGCCCGTGGCGACGGGCACGGATCAGCGGAAGAGGTCCCGGATGGCACTGAACGACCTCGTCGCGGTGGCCAGGCCGCCATTGATGGTCGACACCGTGCCGGTGCAGGCGTAGAGGTCGTCCGGCTGCAGGCCGTCGGCGTACCCTGGCGACGGGGGCGAGAAGCTCGAGGGCTCGCTCGGACCGGCCTCGAGATAGACCTCGTGCTGCGCGGTGACGATCATCAGCACGGTGGCGAGGATCACGAACTCATCGGTGACCGGGATGGGTGTGCCGTAGCCCACGAGATGATTGTCCAGGTCGCCGAAGTTGAGCCAGCCGCTGGGGCCGCTCGCGTGGATCACGATGAGTTCGCCGGGATCATGGATGAAACCGCACTCGTAGCCGCCCACGGTGGCGGTGACGGGCTCGAGGTAGATGTAGCCCTCGAAGGGCTCGTCGACGGGGACCTGGGTGTTGGGAAACACCGCATCGGGGGTGAAGGTGAAGCCCATCGTGTCCTGGGCTCCTGCGGGCATGGCGGACAGGGGCATGAGCAGGGCGACGAGGGCGCAGAGGGCGAGCAGGCGATCCATGATGGCTCCTCTCGGTGGTGAACGGGCACATCCAGGATCAGTATACGGGATGCGGGATCGCAGCGGGAGGGCGCCGGCGGGGATGCAGAACGAGGCGCACCCCGGGGGCGCGCCTCGCGGGCGGAGGTGCGGTGTGGTGTGGTGGTCTACCGGTCGTACAGCCCCTTGACCTCGCTCAGCGTGCTGGCCGAGGTGCTCACGGGGTTGCAGTCGAGGCCGGGGAAGACGCCGGTGATGGTGCCGGAGCACGACTCGCCGCTGTTCTTCTCGATCAGGATGGGCAGGGTCTCGTCCACGGGGACGGGCGCGAAGTCCGAGTAGAACGTGAAGGAGCCCATCCCCACCGGGCCGGGTTCGCAATCGTCGGACATGGTCGACGGTTCCCACTTGATGATGATGCCCTCGACGCCGGGGATGGAGGGATCGCCATTGCACTCCACCATGGCGTAGTACTCCACCAGGCAATCATCGGGCACGCCGTCGGACGTGCCGGCCACGTCGGTGAAGCGGATGGCATCGACCACCTGCTCGCACTCGCAGGTGCCGCTGGGGGTATCGATGAGCAGGTCGAGATGGCTGAGGGCGGTCTGATCGTCGGTGTCCCAGGACATCTCCAGGGTATAGCACCACAGGCCGAGGGAGGGGTCGCCGTCATTCATGGCGGCGGTGATCTCGCCGCCGATGAAGCACTGGGCGGCGGCGGGGGCGGCGGCCAGCAGCAGGGCGAGCAGGCCGAGCAGGGTCTTCATGCGCAAGGTGTTCATGGTGGCTCCTTTGCATGGCCGGACGAGGAGGTCTCGCCGGGGGAGCGAGTCTACGGACTGCGCCTGTCAAAGTCAACAGGTTCGGTCCGTTAAGCTCGGGTCCCCCGCAGGCCACGATGCCACGGGGCGGTGCAGGCGCGGCGGCGTCCGTGCACGGGAGTCAGCGGCCGGCGGCCTCGGCGTAAAGCGCCTCGAGCTGATCCACGGTCCGGCGGAACGCGAAGTGGCGTGCCACGTGGTCGCGGGCCGCGGCCCCCACCGACGCGCGGTCTGCCGGCCGGTCGAGGAAGGCGGCCAGGGCTACGGCGAGGGTGGCCACGTCGCGGGCGGGGACCGTCCGCCCCACGGCCGGCGACGTCAGGACGTCGGTGACGCCCGCGATGGCATAGGCAACCGGCGGCAGGCCGGCCGCCATGGCCTCCAGCAGCACCAGGGGAAGCCCTTCCCAGAGCGAGGCCATGGCGAAGACGTCGGCCGCGGCCATGACGCGATCCAGGTCGGCCAGGTTGCCGGGGAGCTGCACGTGGGGGGCGAGGTCCTCGGCGGCGATCCGCGCCTCGAGTTGCGGGCGCTGCTCGCCCTCGCCGGCGATCACCAGGCGGAAGGGGCGGCCCTGGGCGCGCAGGTGTGCGGCGGCGGCCACCAGGTCGGCATGGTTCTTCTGGGGCCCCAGGCGTCCGGCGGCCAGGATCAGGGGCACCTCCGCCGGGACGCCGAGGCGCTGGCGGATGGCGGCGCGCTCGTCGGGCGTCAGCGTCACGCCCGGCTCCACACCGTTGGTCACGGTGCGCAGGCGGGGGGTGGCCGCGGGGTCCAGCCCGAGCTGAGCGCACATGCTGGCGCGGACGTCGTCGGAGACCGCCACGGTGAACGCGCAGCGGCGGATGATCTGCCGATAGGCCTGCATGCGCAGGGCGCGGCGCACGGGATCGTCCGCGTCGCCGTACTCGAATTCCTGGTTGTTGTGGATGGTGGCGATCACCGGGCAGATGCCGGTCCACTGGGCCATCAGCCCCCAGAAGTTGGCACCGGGCAGGTGGGTCTGCATCACCCCGATGCCGGTGGCGCGCACCAGGTCGCGCAGCCGGGCCCGGCCCCGGCGCAGGGACGCCAGGAAGCGCGGCGGGTTGCCGATGGGGCCGCGGACGTGCCCGAGCTCGTGCAGGTGGACCCCGGCAGCCACGCGGTCGCGAAGGGGGCCGGGGGCCTCGATCACCACCAGGTGCGAGGCATGCCCGCGCCCGGCCAGGGCATTGGCGAACCGGACGGCCAGCTGCTCCGCGCCGCCCATGCCGAGGGTCTCGATCACCTGGGCCACCGGGGGCAAGGGGGAAGGGCTGGCGGGCATGCGAGGCTCCTGGGCGTGGGCGGTCGAGACGCGAGGGCCCGCTCATCGATAGCCCATGGCGGCGTGGTCGTCCAGTTCCGGATGCCCCGGGGACCATCCCCGCAGACCGCCGGGGATGCCCGTTGACCCCCTGAGGATTATACCGTAAAATATATATCCGAAAAGCAACCGAAATCCACCTGCCACCGTGGGGTCCGCATCCGATGCCACGACGCTCCACCATGCTCGCGGCGCTGCTGCTCGGCGGCGCCCTGCTCCTGGCCAGCGCCACGGCCCACGCCGCCCGCTTCCACGTGGCTCCCGGCGGCCAGCGGACCACCGGGCCGAGCATCCCCGGCGACTGGGACCCGCAGAACGTCTATCCCACGGTGGCGGCGGCGGCGGCGGCGTGTGCGAGCGCCGACACGATCCTCGTCGCGCAGGCCGTCCACGTCATCGACTCGGTGGTCACGCTGTCCGCCATGCTGGGCAACCAGCGGCTGTCCGACGACCACGACGACGCAGTGCTGGAGATCACCGCGAGCGGGCGGCTCATCGCCGGTGGCGGCGCCGAGACGGTGCGGTTGCGCGGGCTCACCTTGCGAGGGGGCCAGCGGTCGCGCTCGGCCTCCGCCCTGGACGTCACGCCGTCCGGCGGCCTGCCCGCGCGCCTGGAGATCGCCGGCTGCTGGATGGAGGGCTTCCACGACGGTGGGGCGATCCGCGTCCGGCCGGCGAGCCCGTCGCTGACCCTCGACGTGGTGGACAGCCATTTCCAGGACAACACGCGCAGCTGGCGGGGCGGCGCCATCTACCTGGAGACGGGTGTCCACGCCACGTTCACGCGGTGCGGGTTCGTGGGCAACGCGTCGCGGACCACCGGCGCCCGCGGTGGGGCGCTGGCGGCCGTGGGGACGGACGCGCCGGTGTCCGTCACCTTCGTGGGCACCGACTTCCGCGACAACCACTGCGACGGCCCCGGGGGCACCGTGTTCGTGGAGAATGGCGGCGCGGTGCTGGACGACTGCGAGCTGCGTGGGAGCCGCAGCGGCCTGGGCACCGTCTGGTCCGAGGGCGCCGGCGTGTTCGTCCGGCGCAACGGCGGCCACACCGAGCCGCTCACCGTCACGGTGACCGACTGCCGGTTCCTGGACAACCGGGGCAGCCTGGAGCTCGGAACCGACGCCGGCGACGGCGGCGCGCTCATGGTCCGCGGCGACAGCGAGCGCTACTTCGACGTCACCGTGCAGGACTGCCTCTTCCAGGGCAACTACAACGCCCAGGGCGCCGGCGTGTACATCGGCCGCTTCGCCAACGGGCTCATCGAGCGCTGCATCTTCCGCGACAACGCCGCCTACTACCAGGGCGGCGCGTCCATGAAGGGCGGGGCCCTCGAGGCCAACGTGGGCGAGCTCGCCATCTACAACCACTGTCTCTTCGAGAACAACCGCGCCGGCTTCCGCGACGACGGCACCGACACCGGCGAGTACAGCCGTGGCGGCGCCGTGATGGTGCGCGTCAATCCCCGGGCCACGCTGAACAACTGCACCTTCGTGGACAACACGGTGAACACCGCCGGCTACGCCCTGGGCGACGGCTTCGCCCACGCGAGCGAGGGCTGGACGTTCACCCCCGAGCGTCTCTGCCGCCTCTACAACTGCGTGTTCTGGGGGACGGGCAACAACTACCAGATCTTCTCCGACACCGACGGCATGGCCGAGATCGCCAACTGCGCGGTGGTGGAGAGCGAACTGCGCGCCCCGGGCGTCACGCCCACCGGCATGGTCTGGCTCACCGGGCGGCCGTTCTCCACGCCCGACAGCGCCTTTCCGGCCGCCGGCGGCGTGCTCATCGACGCCGGCCTGGACCTGGGCCTGGCCGTGGACCTGGCGGGACGACCGGTCCCGTCGGGCGCCGCGCCGGACCTGGGCTGCTACGAGTGGTACGACGTGGTGGACGTGCCGCCCACCCCGGCCGACACGCTGGCCCTCGAGGCCTGGCCCAATCCCTTCAACCCCCGCACCACCGTCTCCTGCCGCCTCGGGCGCGCGGCCCACGTGCGCGTGAGCATCCACGATCTCGCCGGCCGCCACCTGCGCGACCTGCACGCCGGGACGCTGCCCGCCGGCGGCCATGCCTGGGTGTTCGACGGCCTGGATGGCGCGGGGCGGCCCCTGGGCTCGGGCGTGTACCTGGCGGTCCTGCAGGTGGATGGCACGGCGGGGGCGGCCACCAAGCTGACCCTCGTGCGCTGACCGCATTCCCGGGGGGGCGACGCGCTCGCGCCGGCCAGCCGGACGGCCGGTCCCTCGCCCCGGATCAGCCCGGCAGTCCGGCCACCTCGCGCAGGATCGTCTCGAGGCGGGCCACGTGGGCGCGGCGGTCGGCGTGGGCCTCGGCCCAGGCGCGGGCCGCGCCCCGCGCCGCATCGGGGAGTGCGGCCGCGCGCTGCAGTCCGGCCAGCAGACCCTCCGGATCGCGGGGGGGCGCGATCACCCCGGTCTCGCCGTCGCGGATCATCTCGGGGATGCCCCCGATGTCGGTGCCCAGCAGCGGCACGCCCGCCGCCAGCGACTCCAGCGCCGCCATGGGCCCGTTCTCGTACCACTCGCTGGGCAGCACGGTGAACCGGGCTCGCCCGAGGGCGGCGCGCAGGCCGGCGATGTCGAGGCTGCCGAGGAAGCGCACCGAGCGCAGGCCCAGCGCCGCGGCGCGTTCGCGCAGCCAGGGCTCCTGGGGGCCGGTGCCCGCGATCTCCAGCGGCAACGGGTCGCCCGCCCGCTCCCAGAGCGCCTGCGCCGCGAGCAGTGTGCCCAGCCCCTTCTCCGCGGAGATGCGTCCGAAGAAGAGGACGCCATCGCGCCGGACGTCCTGGTCCAGCCGGCGCGGGTGCCAGAAGTCCAGGTCCACGAAGTTGGCCAGGTGCTGCAGCTTCGCCGCCGGCCAGCCCCAGGCGATGAACTTGTCGCGGTAGTAGAGGCTGGGGCACAGGAAGCGCGAGACGGTCCGCGGATAGAGCCGCTGCCGCGTGTGGTTCCAGGTCTCGACGGCGGCCAGCAGCGAGGCCGGCCGCGAGTCCTTGACGCACCGCCCGCGCACCGCCTCGAGGAACCGGCCACCCCGGCACCGCTCGCACACCTCGCCCTGCCGCAGCATGTGGATGGCGGGGCAGAGCAGGCGCAGGTCGTGCAGGGTCATCACCACCGGGATGCGGTGGCGCGCGAGTACGGGCAGGATGGACGGGCTGAGGTGGTGGTAGACGTTGTGCAGGTGCGCGACGTCCGGCCGCACCTCTGCGAGCAGCGCGTCCAGCTTGCGGGCGGCCTCGCGGTTCCAGATCAGCGAGAGGGCGTCGCCCACGGCCGCGGGGTCCAGGCGTGGTCGCCGATAGTCGCGGGCGCGGACGAAGAACCGGTCCCAGGGGCTGGGTCGTGCGTGCTCGTCGGCCATGGCGAAGGGCACCACCGTCCAGCCCGCGGCCGCGAGGTCCTCCTCCTCCTGCAGCAGGTAGCGGCCCACGCCGCCGGCGGGGCCGATGTCGTGGTAGAACTTGTTGACGAGCAGCAGGGTGGGGCCGGCCATGGAGACCTCGTGACGGCTCGGGGTTGGCCGTATCATGGGAGGCGCACCCGGGGGTGTCAACTGGTGGGCCGCGGCCGGATGCCGGGTGGCCCCTCCGCGAGAAATCTCGCTGAATCGGTGGTATCATGTGAAAAAATGCGGTATCATGATCCCTGGTCCC